>NZ_JBFRFQ010000059.1:0-35028 GCF_052114905.1 Nocardia sp. 2TAF39 | reverse complement strand
GGTTCCGAGACCGCAGGTTCCGAGACCGCAGGTTCCGAGACCGCAGGTTCCGAGACCGCAGGTTCCGAGACCGCAGGTTCCGAGACCGCAGGTTCCGAGACCGCAGGTTCCGAGACCGCAGGTTCCGAGACGTCGGATCGCGTCCGCATCCGTGCCGCGGCGAGCGACGGAATCGGCCGCGCCGATGCCGTCTGATCGTCTTCGTCTGGCACGTCATCGATCTCGGCCGGCTGTATCGAGCTGGATACGTTGAGCTGCGGCGCAATCGACCCTGGGCCCGACTGCTCGACTCTGGAATGCGCTGGCGGGATGTCTGAATTCGCGGGCATACCGGTGGCGGTCGAGCTTCCGGTGGAAGACGTGCCGTCGACCGGGCGAGGCTCGCACGCTGCGCTGTCGAGCGCCGCCAGGGACCCGGCACGCAGCTTCGGCTCCAGTGGAAAGCCATCCGCAACCAGATCTTCGAGAGTCACCTGATCGGCCAGGTTCAAGTCGTCGAGCAAGGCGTGCACGCGCTCGGCGGTCCAGATGAGCTTTCGGCTCGCAGTGCGGTGAAACCAGGCGCGCAGCTCACGAGGGCTGGATCCGAGCACCACCCCGCAACCGCGCCTGCGCGTTTCGATGTTCAGTGTGATGTTCGAATCTCTGGGCGGCACCACGACGATCAAGCCGTCGACGAACGCGTCGGCGTGATGCTTGCGCACCAGTTCCTCTAGGTTGAAGACGTTGCTCGACACTTGGTCGAACGGGCTGCTGTCGTTGTCGCGCACGTGGATCGGGTCACCCTCGAAGCCGGAGAGTCGCCAACGCCCGTTGGCCTGCACCGAGAGAACACCCGTCATGGCTTCTGGCGCGGGCACCTTTACCTCGACCACGACCGCAGCTCTAGGCGTGATCACGACCAGGTCGGCTTCCTGAGCCTCTCCCTTGCCAGTGGCGTCAGGTAGGTAGCACCCTGAGATCGCCAGTCCCACAATGACGTACTGCCCGGTCCAGGTCCGCATCCAGTCGAGCACACGCTGCTCGGATCGCGGCGCCGTCGTACGTTCGTTGATGACCAACATCAGCGGCCACCTCCATCGCGTTCCACACAATCGACCACTCCACGATATTCGGCGCGAAGTCCGGCAACGAATCGAAAGGCACTGTAAGAGCACGGCATTGGCAGCAGAAGGGCAGGCCACGTCCAGCATGGGGGCAGGGGCACAGTGACGGGATGCGCGACACCAACCGCCGCGAATCTACCCAACCCGTTAGCCATCGCCCGACCGCCGTCAGGTCGATGACGGACTCGGTGCTGCCCCATTTCGCCCGAAGACAGCATCCAATCCTCGGCAAGGCCACGATGCGCTGTCTTCGGCTGTCCGGCGCCCCATCTCGCGCATCGGCCAACTGCGCAGGGCCGGTTAGCTGTTACGTCCGCACCACCCCTCAGGCTGCGCGCCCACGACGGCCTGCTCGACCACGCGCGTCCGCCGCACCTCGAGTGTCTATGCGATCCAGTTTGCGGCCGCCGTTACTACGCACACAGGGGTTCTCCCCGAGCGCATTCGATTTTCAGGGAAACCACCCTGACATGTCGCAATTACTTACGCACTACTTAGGTAGCAGTCCGGATGCGCAAAGGCAAACCAGACCCGCGATTATGCATAAACATTACATGCAGGCATGTTCACATTGTTCCCAATGTTGGAGGTATGCATTTAAGACTTGCGACTGTACGCTCGATCGAATATCCTCTACCCGATACCAGCGAGCGGCTCATTTCATGGAAGATCGAAGAATTAGACCGTGTCGTATCGTCGGTTATAGTTCGTTTTGCAAAAGGGGCATTCATGCCTACAGTGGAATATGGAACATGGTCCTATTCAGGCAACAAGGAACCTTCAACTGTAATGTTGGCGCAGGGCCATCCTGGCTACAGTGACGATAACTACCGTCGCCGACGTAACGCTATAGCAATGGCGGCAACGCGTTACCGACCGGGTGATCCCATACCTGAGATAGATTACAATCCAGATGATGACGAATGCTGGCGGCAGATCTCTGATCTGCTCGCCGAGCGGCATAACACATTCGCCTGCAGAGAGATCCTTCAAGCAAGTGCGAGACTGCAGTTACCGATTGATCATGTACCACAGCTCCGCGCAGTATCGCAAAGGTTGAATGAAATAAGCGGATTCGGATACGTTCCAGCTGTCGGAATCGTTCCCGTTCGGCAGTTCTACGGCTCACTGGCCGATGACACTTTCAATTCCACTCAGTACATCAGACACTTGTCTCAGCCCCTTTTCTCACCAGAACCCGACATGGTCCACGAGGTAATCGGACACGGATCGATGTTGGCCAGTAAGCGGTTCGCCGACATGTATCGCCTGGTTGGACGAGCCGTACGACGCGTGACGACATCGGCTGCGGTAGAGGCTATTTCGCGGTTCTTCTGGTTCACCATGGAATGCGGCTTGATCAGAGAGAATGGCGATCCCATGGTGTGCGGCGCCAGTTTGCTGTCGTCATACGGCGAACTAGCCCAGTTCCGCAATGCCACGATCAGGCCGATGGATCCCGCAGATATGGTCTCTCAAGATTATGATGACAAGACGTATCAGCCAGTCCTCTTCTGCGCCCGGTCTCTCGACCATTTCGAAGATGTCGTGAGCAAATTTCTGCAGGATGTCGATGACGAGTATCCGTCCAAGCTGAACGCCTCCTGGGTGATCTGAGCGGCATGCCCGAAGAGTTTTTGCCCTTTCTCGGGGTTATCCTTTTGCTCACGGTCACCCCCGGCCCGGATATGATCCTGGTGCTCCGCAACGGTCTGGTCGCCGGCATGAAAGGGGCCTGGATAACCGGGCTGGGGTGTTGCACCGGCATCGCAGCGTACGCTCTGGCTGCCGCGTTGGGCATTGCAGCGTTGCTGCAGACATCGCCGCGGTTGTTCGATGCGGTTCGCTGGATAGGCGCAATATATCTCGCCTATCTCGGCATCCGGGCGGTTATGTCTACCGTAAGAAAGTCGAATACGGCTCCGGCGGAAATCGGACGTGCCCGGTTCGAGATCCCGTCCGGTGCAGCATACCGGCAGGGTGTGATCTCGAATCTTCTCAACCCGAAGATTGCCCTGCTATTTCTCACACTAATCCCTCAGTTCGTCACGGCGACTGAGCCGAAAATGCAAACCACGGCAATCCTGGCAATAACGTTTCTAGCTGTCGCCGTAGTGTGGTGGACCCTGTTCGCGGCCGGATTGAAAGTAATCGGGCCCGTACTGTCGAATACCAGGATCCGATCGTGGATCGAGCGGATCGCAGGCGTCATACTGATTGGGCTGGGCGCACGGATCGTCCTGGGCTACTGACCTCGAGTCAATCGGACGCACTGCGCCAAAACTACGGCCTCGGCAGAGAGTTCATCTCCGCTCAGGGTCCGGAATGTGCTGCGCAGCAGGAAATGCCGCCCTCCGGCGACAACCTGTAGCGGTGGGACCGGCTGCACGTGGCCGATCACTGCGCTGCAGCGGGCGTTGCCCGCCTACCGAATGAATAGACACCGACCTGGATACGCGCCGCCGTAAGCACTTCGACGTATCGCCCACGTCGCTCCACCGGTAGAGGACCGCAGGTCAGCCGCGCAGCACGGCCGCCAAAGCCGGATCGACGGAAAGGACTATGGCGATCAACGATTCGACGAGTAGGTCGATGAGTTGCTCGCGCGGGATGGGTTCGGTTCGCAGCCAGGTGAGGGTGGCTTCCTCGACGAAGGCGATCCAGCCGCGCATGGCGAGTGTAAGGCGAGGCCGGTCGGCGTCGTCGACCGGCGCCTCGGTGAGGATGATGGCGATGATGGCGTCGCGGGTCTGGTCGGCCAGCGGCGCCAGGTCGGGGCTGACGCTGGTGGGACCGCTCAGCAGCGCCAGGTAGGAGCTGCGATTCTCGCTGACGTATTCGACGTAGCGCTCGATCGAGTCGCGCAACATCTCGAAGACCCCGAGATTACGGTCGGGGGTGACTCGCTCGAGCAACTCGGCGTTGGCATGCCGCACAATCGCCAGCTGAAAGTCCTGCTTGGTCGGGAAGTAGTGAAAGAGCAGACCGCGGGAGACGCTTGCCTGTTCGGCGATCTCGCTGACGGAGATATCTTCAATGGCTCGATCGCCAAGCATCTTGGCGCCCAAGGCAATCAGCTGCTCGCGGCGTTCGTCCGGACTCATGCGGACCCGTTTGGCGGTTTCCCCGGAACTCCTCCTGCGCACCGGACCCATGCTACCGACGCTTACTGAACGCTAGTCAATACTGTTGACTGCCACTCGGCGGAACCGTATCCTCGGATACATGAGTCGCAAGGTTACAGACAAAACTGTCGCCGGCCGGCCCACCCGCCACGCCAAGACGATCATCATCGGCAGTGGGTTCGCGGGTCTGGGTCTGGCCATCCGACTGACCCAGCAGGGCCGCAACGATTACCTTGTACTGGAGCGCGGCAGCGATGTCGGCGGCACCTGGCGCGACAACACTTACCCCGGCGCGGCCTGCGACGTCCCGTCACACCTGTACTCGTACTCCTTCGAGCTCAACCCGAACTGGTCGCGGTCGTTCTCCCGTCAGGGCGAGATCCAGCAGTACATCGAGAACGTGTCCACACGCTACGGCGTGCGCGATAAGCACCTCTTCGACTGCGACGTGACCAGTGCCCGCTGGAACAACGACTCCGCGGTCTGGGAGATCGAATCCAGCCAGGGCAGTTTCACCGCTGATACCGTCGTGTCCGCGGTCGGCGCGCTGTGTGAGCCCGCGCTGCCGGACATCAAGGGCATCAACGGGTTCGAGGGCGAAGTCTTCCACTCCGCGCGGTGGAACCACGACGCCGACCTCACCGACAAGCGGGTCGCCATCATCGGCACCGGCGCCTCGGCCATCCAGATCGTGCCCGCCATCGCCCCGAAGGTCGGCCAGCTGGACGTCTACCAGCGCACCGCGCCCTGGCTGCTGCCGCGCCTGGACCGCCCGTACACCAAGGCCGAGCGGCTGGCCTTCAGGTACGTGCCCGGTCTGCAGCGCCTATCCCGCGCGGCGATCTACGCCGCGCGCGAGACCCAGGTGGTCGGCCTCGCCAAGTTTCCCGCGTTGATGCAGGTGTTCGAGCTGCTCGCGAAAGCGAAGCTGCGGCAGGAGATCCGCGATCCCGAGCTACGCGCCAAGGTCACCCCGAACTTTCGGATCGGCTGCAAGCGCATGCTGATTTCCAACGACTACTACCCGGCGCTGGCCCGGCCCAACGTCGACGTGATCACCGACGGCATCGCCGAGGTCCGCAAGAACTCGATCGTCACCAAGGAAGGCACCGAGCGGGAGATCGACGCCCTGATCGTCGCGACCGGCTTCCACGTCACCGACTCGCCGACCTACGACACGATCGTGGGCCGCGACGGTCGCACCCTGTCGGAGGTGTTCGACGAGATCGGCCAGCAGGGCTACAAGGGCAGCACGATCGCCAACTTCCCCAATATGTTCTTCCTGCTCGGCCCGAACGTCGGCCTCGGGCACACGTCGATGGTGTACATGATCGAATCGCAGATCAACTACGTCGCCGACGCGCTGGCCACCGTCGACCGGATGGGACTTCGGACCGTTGAGGTCCGCCGCGATATGCAGGATGCTTACAACAAGGACCTGCAGCAGAAGCTGTCCGGCAGCGTCTGGGTAACCGGCGGCTGCTCCAGCTGGTACCTGGACAAGCATGGCAACAACACCACACTGTGGCCTGACTTCACCTTCGAGTTCCGTAGGCGAACCAAGAGATTCGACGTGGCCGCTTACGACGTATCCCTCTCCCGAGCCGACCTGAAGGCGGTAGCACAGTGAGCAATGACGCTTACTTCAAGAACAAAGTGTGTGTGATCACCGGAGCGGGCTCCGGTATCGGTCGCGCGCTGGCCGAGAATCTCGCCGAGCGCGGCGCCAAACTGGCCTTGTCCGACATCGACACCGAGGGGCTCGCCGAGACCACGCGTCGTTGCGAACAGCTCGGCGCCGAGGTCGAATCCGACCGGCTGAACGTGGTCGAGCGCGAAGCGGTGCTGCACTATGCCGACGCGGTGAAGGCGCACTTCGGCGCGGTGCACCAGGTTTACAACAACGCGGGTATCGCCCACCACGGCGAGGTGATCCGCTCGCAATTCAAGGACTTCGAGCGCGTCATGGACGTCGACTTCTGGGGCGTCGTCAACGGCACCAAGGCTTTCCTACCGATGGTCATCGAATCCGGCGACGGCCACATCGTCAACGTGTCCAGTCTGTTCGGCCTGATCGCGATCCCCGGCCAGAGCGCATACAACGCGGCCAAGTTCGCGGTGCGCGGCTTCACCGAGTCGCTGCGCCAGGAAATGCTGGTCGCCGGGCACCCGGTCAAGGTGACCTGTGTGCATCCCGGCGGCATCAAGACGGCGGTGGCGCGCAACGCCACCTACGCCGAAGGCATCGATGGCACGTCGGCGGCTTCGATGTTCGACAAGAAGCTTGCCATCCACACCGCGGAGATGGCCGCGCAGACCATCACCGAAGGCGTGCGCAGGGGGCACGGCCGCGTGCTGATCGGCTGGGAGGCCAAGCTGCTCGACGTGTTCGTGCGGATCACCGCGTCGGGCTACCAGCGCATCGCGGCCGGCGTCGAGCGCCGCTTCCTGCCCTGATCCGGATTCGAGGAACAATCATGCGGGACATCAACCTTCCGCTGCCCGTGGCGCGGGCCCTGCTGAATCCGATCTTTCGGGTCACGCTCAACAAGCGGTTGCCGTTTCCGATGCAGCGCCTATTGCTCGACGTGAGCTCGCGGGCGCAGTTGCTGCCCGAGGGCAGCGTCGTGCAAACGCTGCGTCTCGGCGGTAGGCCGGCGGAGCGGATCACCGGCGGAGATTCTTCGCCCCAGGGCGCCGTGCTCTACCTGCATGGCGGCGGATACGCGGTCGGTTCCCTCGCCACGCACCGTTCGCTGGCAGCCCGGCTCGCGCGGGACACCGGCTGCCCGGTCTACGTCCTCGACTACCGGCTGGCGCCGGAGCACCCGTTCCCCGCCGCGCTGGACGACGCCGAGGCGGCATTCCTGGAGCTGATGTCGAGCGCCGGCTACCGCCCGGACCAGATCACCGTCTCCGGTGACTCCGCCGGCGGCGGACTCGCGCTGGCGCTGGCGCAGCGTCTGATCGCGCGGCACGGGCACACTCCCGCCGCGCTCGGCCTGATCGCGCCGTGGGGGGACCCCAACCGGATCCCGGACCGCGAGCGCGATCTGGTGATCAGCAAGCCGTGGTCGCGCGCCTGTGCGACCGCCTACCTGAGTGCCGGGGACCCGACCGATCCCGGCTACGCTCCGCTGACCGGTGAGCTGCGCGGCCTCCCGCCGACCTACGTCCAGGTCGACGTGCGCGAGCTGCTACACGGGCAGTGCATCGATTTGGTCGCCGCGCTGCGGGCGGCGGGCGTGCACGTCCACTTCACAGAGAGCGAGGGCCTCTGGCACGTCGCGCAGTTGCAGGCCGCATTGGTGGCGTCCGCGGCCGCCGCGTTGCGCGAACTCGCCGAATTCCTGCGCGAAGCGATCCGACCGGCGGACCTTCGCGACCTAGGATGAATGCGTTGCGGATCCGTAGTCCGCGATGGCGTGCGGATTCGTTTCGGTGGTCCACCTCACGGCCCTGACGCAGGTGTCGTAGATTACTGGCGAGTAAACACACGTGGAAGGGCACTGATGCGAGAGTTCGAAGTCCCGGCTTCCTACACCATTCCGGATGACGCGAACAATTCCGACAACGTCTTCCGCCACGCCGAGCAGTCGCCGAACGCGGTGCTGTTCAACGTGCCGAACGGCAGCGGTGGCTGGCAGGACGTGACGGCCGCGGAATTCGCGAAAACCGTCACCGGCGTGGCCAAGGGCCTGATCGCCTCGGGCATCGAACTCGGGGAGCGGGTCGGCATCATGGCCCCGACCCGATACGAGTGGGCCGTGCTCGACTTCGCCATCTGGGCCGCGGGCGGATGCACCGTCGCCATCTACGACAGCTCCGCCGCCGAGCAAGCAAAGTGGATACTGCAGGACTCTGCCACCATAGTGCTCATCCTCGACAGCGACAAGCACCGTAAGGTCATCGACCAGATCGAAACCGGGTCGCTTCCGGATCTGAAGGAGATCCTGCAGATCGACAAGGGTGCGCTCGACGAGCTGACCAAGCGGGGCGCCGAGCTGGACGACCAGGCCGTGCACGACCGCCGCGCGCAGGTCAACGCCGGGTCGCCGGCCACCCTGATCTACACCTCCGGCACCACAGGCAGGCCCAAAGGCGTCATGCTCTCGCATGCCAACCTCTACGCCGAGTCCGCATCCTGCCGGATCGCGCTGAGCAAATACATCACCGACGGTAAGAAGACCCTCGCGTTCCTGCCGCTGGCGCACGTCTTCGCGCGCGGCCTGGCGTTGACCGCGTTCGACGCCAAGGTGACCGTCGCGCACACTGCCGACTGGTCCACCCTGGTCGAGCAGCTCGGCAATTACCAGCCACACTTCATCGTGTCGGTGCCGCGCGTCTTCGAGAAGGTGTTCAACAGCGCCAAGCAGAAGGCGCACGATAGCGGCAAGGGCAAGATCTTCGACGCTGCGGCCGACACCGCCATCGCGTGGAGCGAGTCGATCGACAACGGCGGCCCCGGGATCGCACTCAAGCTGAAGCACGCGCTGTTCGACAAGCTGGTCTATAGCAAACTGCGCGCCGTACTCGGCGGCCAGTGCGAGGCGACCATGTCCGGTGGCGGCCCGCTCGGTGCGCGCCTCGGCCACTTCTTCCGCGGCGTCGGGGTGACCATCTACGAGGGCTACGGCCTCACCGAGACCACGGCGGCCGTCGCCGCGAACACCCCGGAGCACATCCGGGTCGGCTCGGTCGGCAGGCCGATCGAGGGCCACGCCGCCAAGATCGCCGAGGACGGCGAGCTGCTGGTACGCGGCTCGGTCGTGTTCAACGGCTACTGGGGCAATGCCGAGGCTACCGCGGAGGCCTTCGAGGACGGCTGGTTCAAGACCGGTGACCTCGGCGCCATCGACGCGGACGGCTTCATCACGATCACCGGCCGCAAGAAGGAGATCATCGTCACCGCCGGTGGCAAGAATGTCTCCCCCGCGCTGCTCGAAGACTCACTCCGGGCGCACCCGCTGATCAGCCAGGTGATGGTGGTCGGCGACGGCCAGCCGTTCGTCGGCGCGCTGATCACCCTCGACCCGGAGTCGCTGCCCGGCTGGAAGGAGCGCAACAGCCTGCCCGCCGACACCCCGATCGCGAAGCTCATCGAGAACCAGGACCTGATCGCCGAAGTCAACGCCGCGGTGGCGGAGACGAACAAGAAGGTCTCGCACGCTGAGCAGATCAAGAAGATCCGCATCCTGCCGACCGACTGGACCCAGGAGACCGGCGAACTCACTCCGAAGATGTCGCTCAAGCGCGCTGTGGTGATGAAGCAGCACGCCGACGACGTGGCGCAGATCTACGGCTGACCCTGCCACCGAAAGGCGCTGTCCGCAGAGTGGTTCGCGGGCAGCGCCTTTCTCGTATGCGAACCTCGGCGGCCGCGCGGAGATAGAGCCGACAAGCACGGTTCGCACGTCATGGAATGGTCACACTGTGCGGGCGCAACCGGCAGTAGGCTCGATTTCATGGCCGAGCTGCGACTGCGGGTGGTGGCCGGGATCGTCTCGGCGGGGCTGACGCTCGGCGTGGCCGAACTGGTCGCGGCTTTCGCCGACGCCCGCACCGCGCCGCTCAACGCCCTCGGCTCGGTCGTGGTCGATCACACGCCCGACAGCCTGCGCGAGTGGGCCATCGATACCTTCGGCACGAACGACAAGTCCGTGCTGTATCTGATCATGGGCATGGTCGCCCTCGTCGTCGCCGGGCTGGCGGGAGCGGTCGAACGCCCCTCCCGTGCCACGGGCTCGTTGTTGCTCGCCGTCTTCGGAGTGATCGCTGCCGGCGCGGCGGCGGCCCGCACCAGCATCTCCGGTGCACTACCGACGGTCATCGGTGTCGCCGTCGGTATCTATGCGCTGCGCGTGCTGACCCACCGGATCGAGAGCATGGCCGAGGCCGAAGCGTCCTCTGTATTCGAGCGACCAGACCACCGAACACAGGACACCGGAAGCGAATCCAGCAGGCCGAGCGACGAAGTCGCACCGCCCGGCGGCGCTGCCGCCGTACCGGCCGCGACGGCTGTCGACGCGGCGCCGAAGGGCGCCGCTCCGCAGCGGCGGCAGGTTTTGCGGGGTCTGCTGGTGGCGGGCGGTTCGGCCGTGGTGACCGGGTTGGGCGGGCGGCTTCTCAGTGCCCGGCGGCAGGATGTGTCCGGTGAGCGAGCCGCGGTGCGGCTGCCGGAGCCGACCGCTCCCGCGCAGCCCCTCGCGCCCGGCGTGGACCTGCGTGTTCCCGGGCTGACGCCGTACCTGACCGCGAATGACGACTTCTACCGGATCGACACCGCGCTGATCGTGCCGCAGGTGTCCAAGGACTCCTGGTCACTGCGCATCCACGGCATGGTAGACCGCGAAATCCGGCTCACCTGGGCGGATCTGGCCAATCGTCCGGTGGAGGAACACCTGGTCACCCTGGCCTGCGTGTCGAACCCGGTCGGCGGCGACCTGATCGGCAACGCCCGCTGGCTCGGCTACCGCCTGGACCGGCTGCTCGCCGAGGCGGGACCGCACGCAGACGCCGACATGGTGCTTTCGCACAGCACCGACGGCTGGACCGCGGGCACTCCGCTGTCGGTGCTCACCGACGGACGCGACGCCCTGCTTGCCATCGGCATGAACGGCGAACCACTGCCGGTACAACACGGCTACCCGGCCCGCCTCGTCGTCCCAGGTCTCTACGGCTACGTCTCGGCCACCAAATGGGTGACCGAACTGGAAGTCACCCGCTTCGACCGCGCCACCGCCTACTGGACCGGCCGCGGCTGGTCGGCACTCGGTCCGATCAAGACCGGTACCCGCATCGACACCCCACGCGCTCGCGGCCGCATCGAGCCGGGCCGCATCCCCATCGCGGGTATCGCCTGGGCGCAGCATCGCGGCATCCGCGGCGTGGAGGTCCAGATCGACAACGAGGCATGGCAGCGGGCGCGTCTCGCCGACGAACAGTCCGTCGATACCTGGCGACAGTGGGTCTTCGACTGGGATGCCACCGCGGGCCCGCACACCATCCGCGCCCGCGCCACCGACGGCACCGGCGAAACCCAGACCGCCGAGCGCCGCGATGTGGTTCCCGACGGCGCCACCGGCTACCCCTCCGTCACGGTCCAGGTCGGCTGAACTCGGGGCTATAGGTTCATTTCGGCAATCGGCGCCCGATCCGAATCTGGAGGAAGCTGTCTCGGCCTCGGCCGATCCACCCTCTACCGCGCCCTGGCCACCTCGGCCGAGCGCCCACTCCGATCGCAGCTCGAATGACGAATTGCACCGGCTTCGACCAGTTCGGAACCGCCACCCGACCATGATCATTCTCAGCGATAACCGTTGT
This sequence comes from Nocardia sp. 2TAF39, assembly GCF_052114905.1. Taxonomy (NCBI): domain Bacteria; kingdom Bacillati; phylum Actinomycetota; class Actinomycetes; order Mycobacteriales; family Nocardiaceae; genus Nocardia; species Nocardia sp. 2TAF39. Next base: position 23,474 of record NZ_JBFRFQ010000059.1, on the reverse strand, counting down.
CCGCCGCTTCCTCGACCCCGGACACCACGTGGCGAGCGCCCCCATCGGCCACAGCGGTCGGTACGCCCCAGCGAGAAGTGAGCTCGTTGTCGATACCGAACTGGTCGAGCACCCGCGCGACGATGTGCATGACAAGGTCATCTACCGACTGCGGGAGGTTGTAGAAGGCCGGAACGGGTGGCACCACCGACGCTCCCGCGTCACTGAGGGAGAGCATGTTTCGCAAGTGGATGGAGCTGAGCGGGGTTTCCCGGGGCACGATCACGAGCCTCCGCCGTTCCTTGAGCGTCACGTCGGCTGCCCGCGCGATCAAGTTCTCCGACAGACCATGAGCGATCGCGGCCAGCGTGTTCATGCTGCAGGGAGCGATGATCATCCCGTCGGTTCGGAACGAACCGCTCGAGATCGGCGCTGCTTGGTTCGAATGCTGGTAGTGCCGGTGGGCGAGAGCCAGCACATCTGGCACGGAGTAGTCGGTCTCGATCCTGATCGTGCGCTTCGCCCACTCGCTGAGTACCAGATGCACCTCGATCTCGAGGTCCCGCAGCGCCTCGAGCAGGCGGATCCCGATGATGGCTCCCGTTGCCCCGGTCATCGCGACGATCAGTCGTTGCTCGCGCATCACCGCTGTCCGTAACCGTATTCAGCCCAGCGACCGAGAACGAGTCGCTGAATCTCTTCGGTCCAGCCGTCCGCGAAGTCGACCACCCGGGTGTGTTTGTGGCGGTACTCCGAAGACCAGCTTGTGGGGAAGGTTGCATCCATGATCCACGCACTGTTCTCCCACGTGCTGCGCTCTTCTGGCGTCAGGTGCGGCAAGAGCGGGTTCGTCACGGGAAGCCTCCGGACCACTTCGAAACGGTCCGGGTGCAACCGGGTCGCGATCGCCCACCAAACTTGGTCCATGTCGGTGATGTCGACGTCATCGTCCACCAGGACCAAACCCGAGGAGAACATCCGGTAACCGGAGAACACCGAAGCGAAGACACGCTTTGCGAGGCCAGGACGTGCCTTGGCGGAAACTACGGTGACAATCGGTGGGGACGGAAGGAAGACGGATGCACCCGGCACACCGGCGGCTTCCAGCCGGCTCTTGATCAAGGCGCTGACCATCAGTGACATCGGCGTTCCGTTGTCGTCGTACGGCTTGCTCGGATTAGCCATCGTGAAGATCGGGTTCGCTCGGTGGGTGATGCACGAGACCCTGGCGACCGGGCTCAGACCGCTGTGCGCGGCGTGACCGGTGTACTCGCCGAAAGGTCCTTCCATGGCGAGATCGCCAGGATGCACTTCCGCCTCGATGACGAACTCCGCGGTTGCCGGGACGAGAAGATCACTGGTTTCACACTCGACGAGGGAAACCGGGGATCCTTTCAGCGCGCCCGCCATAGCGGACTCACTCACCCCTTTTTCGAAGGGCGTCATCGCTGCCAGGCTGGAGTGCGGATCGGCGCCGATCACGACAGCGATGGGCATGGGCTTGCCGGCAGACTTGTACCGCTCCAGAATTCCGCCGCCGTGCTGCTCGCTCGGCAGCAGCAGGATGCCGAAGCTGCGCTCGTCGTGCACCATGCACCGATAGGTGCCCCAGTTCGTCCAACCGGTGTCCGGATCCTTGGTCACAACGATGCACGACGTCCCGACATAACGTCCGCCGTCGATCGACTTGATCCACGGCACTGGCAGATCCAGCAGGTTGGCGTCATCCCCCCGGTGGATTGTCTCCTTGCAGGGGGCGGAATCGCGATCGACGACAACCGGCTCGACTGGCTTGCTCAGCTTCGTCCGAATCGACTCGATCAGGTCCAGCGGGTGAGTGTCCATGGGGCGTTCGAGTGCCGTGGCCACCCGACCGAACAACGATGGCGAGTCCGGCCCCATCGCCACCCCTAGGACACGGTGCCCCGGATATCCCTTGATACTTTCGAAAAGCGGTGCAGGTGCTCGTCGTTCACAAGCCAGCCGTGTGATGGCACCGAGCTCTTGGTTCCAGTCGACCTCGGCGGTGACCCGGAGCAGTTGCTCTCGCCGTTCGAGCTGCTCGATGTAGTCCCGTAGATCCTGCATGTCGTCCTTCCGTCCGAGGCGGAGCGATGATGATGCCGCGATGGCAACGAAGAGCGTCGACGCCCCGCCGGTAACAAGCATGTGGATAGCGGAGGGGCAGGACGATCTGGCCGTTGTCGACCGGCTCCCGCGCGCAGCTCCTCGTTCAACTCGCTCCGCCGTTCGAGCACCCCGAGGCCGCCGTCCAACGGGGCCGGTACGTCTGGTGCGCGCAGCACGTCGGCCCGGTAGATGCCGCCCGCGCTATGTGTGACAAGGCCTGCGCGGCGGCGGTAGTGCTCTCCACCGGTAAATGCGCAGCCCCTAATTGCTGATAGGTAACTGGATGGTATCCAGGGACAGCCCGATGGGTTGCAGGTGTGAGGTGAACTGCTCGATGACCTGAGCACCTCGAGCGGGAACCAGTCGGTAGCGGCGCAGCACAGCCGCAGTGGACAAGGTGGCGACGGCGTGTACCCAATGGGTCCCCTTGCAGTAACTGGTCCCCAGCGAGAACGGCAGGAAGGCATTAGCGGGTCCAGCCAGGTCTGGGTCGGCCCAGCGCTGCGGCCGAAAAGCATTGGGGTCGAGGTAGTTGGCAGGGTCGCGTTGGATGGGGTACACGGCGATGCGTACCTGCATCCCCGGCTCCAGGTGTTGGTCACCGATGTCGACCGCCTGGCAAGCAACCCACCCCTGGATCCATGCGGTCGGGTAGAGACGCAGAGTCTCATGCATGGCGTGGCCGGTGGAAATCAAGTCGGTCGGGTTGAGCGCTTCGGGCGTCCCACTACTGCCGAGAACAGCGAGAGCTTCCTGACGGAGCCGAGTCTGGTGGTCAGGGTGCTTTGCGAGTTCGTGCAACATCCACGCGGTGACAAGGCCGGGACCGGTCTCCACTCGCCACAGGGCATGTGCCACCGCAAAAACCACGCTGCGTAGATCGGTATGGCCACGTTTGTGTGCGGCGGTCAGCAGGGTCGACAACAGATCGGGACTGTCGACGTCGACACCGCCGCGTCGCCGGTCGACGGCACGCTGAACCCGGGATCCGATCTCGGCCGCAGCCTGTGCAAAGCGGGCCTTCGCATCGGGGTCATCAGGTCGGCCGACGCCACGCACGACACCGGGAGCGGCCGCGCGCATGGTGGTGTGCAGACCAGTCACCAGATCGGCGTCAGGTCCCAGGCAGAGCAATGCTGCCAACCGGGAGCTGAGTTCCAGCGCTCCCTCCAGGGCAGGCCAACCAGTCGCCGTCGGTGGATGAGCGTCAAGGGCCTCATCGGCCGCGGCCACCATCGCCGGCGCGAGCTTGCGCACGGACGCAGCCGTCCACGCCGGCGTCATCCAGGATTGCACCGTAGCTCGGCCGGGCGGCAGCTCGGTCGATGTTCGCCCGCCGCCGGAGCCATCAGCCGTATCGACGTAAAATCTGCTCGGCAAAATGTAGGTTCCCCGAGGAGCACGCAATACCTCCTCGGCGAGGGCGGCATCGACGATCACCAACGTGGAGTCGTCGTACCACCAACAGCGTGGCAACGGACGGGTCTCGGGAGCGCGCAGCAGAGACATCCACCCGCATTCCTGACGACCCGTCTGCGCGCTCGAGGTGTCCACCAACAACACCTATTCGACACAATACCTATTGATCTGACCGATCAGTCGTGGCCGACCGAGTCCTCGACGAACAGGCCTTCCGGCACCCCAGGACCGTCGGTCACCCCCCACCCGTATTCCCACGTGGGGAGTTCCGTGCGCTCGACCTCCGCAGCAGCTGGCACAGCATCCATGATCTTGTCCTCCGTCTCACCAAAGACCCCAGGTGAGTGTTGCTACGTGGCAGCCTCGCTCACATATCACACGTGCTCGTGATGGGGGCCTACAGGGTATCGCGACTATCGCCCCCCTACAACACTTGCGAGCTCTTCTTTCCCGAACCACTGTGCCAGGACCTAGGACTCGGTCTTCGACCTTCCCCGAGAACATCCAGGAGTTGCTCAACCGCACTCGATCGTTCTCAGGACCGGGTGGCCCCGGGGCATCGGCAGAGTTGTGAGATGAGGGCTTTACCTGGGATTTCGTCGTGTCTTCTCCGGCGGGCACGGCCGCTTGCGGTAACGATCTCGGTCACCATGCCAGCCCGTGCCGAAAGTCGTTGCCGTGCCCGCGTTGTCATCATCTCCTGTCCTGCTCGCCGATACCCGGCCCGGCCGTGCCCGGAAGAGGCGGACGACGATCCTGCACTGGATCGCTGATTCCTGTGGGATTGCTGGAGGTGCTGAAGATGGTCGGTGATCCACCCGAGCGACGCGGAGTCCGCAATCGGGTCGGCACCGTGCCGGCCGTGGTGCCGGCGGCGACGCCGACCGGCGCGCGGTCGTTCGCCGCGATCACCCAGTGGGCTCATGACGTGGCTGTCGACATCACGGTGCAGCTGGGCGCGGCGGGCCGGGAGCCGACGGAAACGACGATCCGTAGGCCGCCGCACCAGGTGCCGCCGACATCTTCGACGAGGTAGTCGGCGTGTGGATGTGGCTGCGCGTCAGCATCCGCCGCAAGTGAGTGATCGCGTTCGAGGCAAGACCCTGCGTGGCACGCGACATCGCGGAACCTGGTGCATCCACCAGCCGCACCATGCCGGCATGCCGGTCACGCTCCACAGGTCGCCGTCGACGCGAAACCAACGAAATACCCTGTCTGCAGGCACTTCTGACGTGCTTGGACATCGTGGGTGCGTCACCACCGCCGACGCCGTGCACTGGGCGCGACACCACCCGGATGATCGCCGACGCCAGCGGCCACTTCATCCTCACCATCAAGTCCGGTGGCCCGAGCGCGCAATCTCCTCGGGCCATCCGACACTGCGATCGCCCCTGGACTCCACCAACTTTGGGTGTGAAGATCCCTGGTAACGCGGAACGCTCACAAGATAGCGCAGACGGACACGAGGAGATACATTATGGACCTCTTGGATGACGCTCGTGAAATGAGTACATATCTCAGGCAGCTACGCCGAGAAATACACCGCGAGCCAGAGGTCGGCCTTTCTCTGTCGAAAACTCAGGAAAAAGTTCTCAACGCACTGGACGGGCTTCCGCTGGAACTATCTACCGGGATCGAAAGTACCTCGATCACGGCAGTACTCCACGGAACAGCCGAGTCTCCGTCGAGCGGCAAGCGAAGCACAGTTCTCTTGCGCGGTGACATGGATGCGCTGCCAATCCACGAGCAGTCCGGTGAAGACTTCGCCGCGACGAACGGCGCGATGCACGCCTGTGGCCACGATCTGCATACAACTGCGTTGGTGGGCGCCGCGCGACTACTGGCCGCACAGAGAAACCGGCTCTCCGGCGACGTGGTATTCATGTTTCAACCCGGTGAAGAAGGATGGCAAGGCGCCGAAGCAATGATCCGAGAAGGAGTGCTCGACGCTTCGGGACGAAGGGCCGACCATGCCTATGCTATTCACGTTTCGGCTAGCCAGTCTCCTAACGGTCTGGTGGTCAGCCGTCCCGGAGTAGTGCTGGCCGCTGCTTACAGGCTCGAGGTTTCGGTCTCCGGCCCGGGTGGACACGGTGCGATGCCGGACAAGACGAGAGACCCGATCACTGCAATTGCCGAGATGATCGGCGCACTGCAGACTGCGGTTACCCGGAATTTCAACGTGTTCGATCCAGTCGTACTTACCGTCGGCACGTTACATGCGGGTACTCGTCACAACATCATCCCAGAGGTCGCATCATTCGAAGCGACCGTCCGCACGTTCTCCTCTGATTCAGAGTCGAGATTGCGAGAGATATTCACTCGCTGCCTGAAAGGCTTGGCCATGACGCATGGTGTCGATGTCGACATTCAGTTCAAACCAGAGTTTTCAGCAACAGTCAACGACGCCAGCGAGGTCGAATTCACCGCTGGTGTGGTTCGCGAATTGCTGGGCGAGCAGCGATATGCCACAGCGCCACACCCGGTCAACGCATCGGAGGACTTCTCCTTGGTGCTGGACGCCGTGCCCGGTGCAATGCTGCTGTTCGGCGCTTGTCCGCCGGAGGCGGATCCCGATCGGGCGCCGGGGAACCACTCTCCACTGGCCCGATTCGATGAGGCAATACTGCCAGAGGTTACCGCGTTACTGTCCGGGTTCGCCATGGCTCGGTTGACCGGTTAATGAGTTCGTACTCATGGGTTTATCGGCCCGAGGTGAGGCCCGTTTCGGCGAGGGAATCCGTCGAGGGGAGGCAGCAGTGGTGTGCCCCGCGAGCAAATGGCTTGCGGGGCATGGGTTCGTGGATTCAGCTCGTCAGCGAATCTGCCTTGGCTCGATCTTCCCGCGGTCCTGCCGGTGCCGGCTTTCCATGCCGGATGAACAGCGCCGAAGCTACGACGCCGATGAGCAGGATACCTGCGGGGAGCAGGGTGGACTGGCCCAGCGCGGTGCTGAAAGAATCCTTCACGAACTCAGGGATCGGGCCCTGGCCCGCGCCGCCCTCGGCGACCTTGCCTCCGCCGAGTCCGTTCGCCGACATCCTGGCGGCAATCAAGGCGCTGATCGCCGCGCTGCCCAGCACCGAACCCACCTGACGGGTGGTGTTGTAGACACCCGCGCCCGCACCGGCCTGCTGCACCGGGAGGTTGTGCGTGGCGGTGGCCGCCAGCGGTGCCCAGATGCAGGCGTTGGCGAAGCCCGCCAGACCTGCCGACACCAGGAACAGGGCCAGCGAGGAGTCCGGTTTCATCAGCGCGGAGAAGCAGAAAACCGATAGCGCGAACAGGGTGAATCCGATGGTGGGCACGATCCTCGGGTGCAGCTTGTCGGCGAATTTGCCGATCAGCGGGGCGGCCACGCCGGTCACGATCGCCATCGGTGCGAACACGAGCGCGGACTCGGTCGGCGACATCTCCCGCACGGCCTGCAGGTAGAAGAACGACGGCAGCATCAGCGACGTCACTGCCCCGCCCATCGCGGCGATGGCGGCGGTGGACAGTGCGTAGTTGCGATCACGGAACAGGCTCAGCGGCAGCAGCGGCTCACCGGTGCTGCGCCCCAGGTTGACCAAGAACGCCGCGAGCATGAGCACGCCTGCGCCGATCGTCAGCCAGATACGCGGCGACCAGTCGTAGCTGTTGCCCTCCTGGATGCCGAACACCAGCAGGAACATGCCGATTCCGCTGAGCACGACACCGGGAATGTCGAACTTGTGCTCATGGGTCGGCAACGCGGGCACCAGCCAGACGGCCAGCGTGAAGGCGATGATGCCGACCGGGACGTTCACGATGAAGATCCACTCCCAGCCGAGGCCGTCGACCAGAACGCCGCCGAGGATCGGGCCGACCAGGGTGGCCAGGCCCGCGACGCCGCCCCACAGACCCATGGCCGCGCCGCGCCGATCCGGCGGGAAGGTCCTGGTGATCACCGCCATGGTCTGCGGCGTCATCAGCGCGGCACCGATGCCCTGCACGGCACGCGCGGCGATCAGCATGCCGATGGTGCCGGACAGACCGCACCACAGCGACGCGGCGGTGAATACCGCGAGACCGATCAGGTAGATGTTCTTGGGGCCGAAGCGGTCACCGAGCCTGCCGGTGACCAGCAGCGGCACCGCGTAGGTGAGCAGGTAGGCGCTGGTCACCCAGATCACCTGGGAGATATCGGCGTGCAGGTTCGTCATGATCGCGGGATTGGCGACCGCGACGATCGTCATGTCCAGCAGGATCATGAAGAAGCCGACGACGAGCGCGGCCAGCGCGAACCACGGATTGCGTTGTGTGGACACGGGTTTCGTTCCTAACTCGGATTTTCCGATAAGCGAATGCTGGTGGCGGAGTTCGCCGTCTCCTTGCGCGGCACGGGCGGCACGGCGGAGTCGGCGGTCGACCACGTGTGGTCGTGATCGGACGTCCGCACGCCGGTCGCGGGGTCGAAGTCCTCCCATTCGACTGCGCCGGAGTCCAGCTCGGCGATGAACTCGTGAACCCACGCGACTTCGGCGGCGAGCATCGCACGCAGAAACGGGAGTGAGATCCAGTAACGACGCGGGACGGCATGCTCGTCGGCCCAGGCGACCATCCTGTCGGTGTCGGCGAGTTCGGCCTCCAGCCGGGCGACTCGTTCACGCAGCAGCGCGAGCACGTCGTGCTTGGGGAGATTGTGCAGCTCCCCGAGCGCCACCGGGAACATCGGATATTCCGGGATGGGCCGCCGCACGATCTCCGCGATCCGGTTGCGCAACGCGTCCCTGCCACGCGCGGTGATCCGGTAAGTGGTGCGTTCGGGCCGGTTGCCCGCTCGGTCGACACCTTCGGAGCGGACCAGCTCGTGGGCCGCCAGCCGGGTGACGGTGTGGTACAGCGAGCCGGGCCGCACCTTGACCAGCTTGTCCTCCCGGCGTGCGATCAGCAGCTGATACATCTCGTACGGATGCATGGGCCGCTCCTCGAGCAGTGCGAGCACAGCGATCGCCAATGGCGTCACGGGTGGATACGCCTGCTGCCCCAATGTCTGGTCACCTCCCGCAACTCGCTCTGGCTTCGGTCATCGACGAGCCGAGCGTCGCCTCGCGACACGGACAGCAGCCCGGCCTCCGGCATACTCCATACTTAATATTCCATGTGGAATATACGGTGTGGAATAAGTGGGCCGCAAGCCCTGCGAGCTTGCGGAAAGCGAGTCGGAACACGGACTTTGCCCGCACGACGGCAGAGGAACACCGGCCAGCTCAGTTCAGGCGGGCACTCGCGACGGCTGGTACCAGCAACAGACTCGACAACGGCGCTGAACGGAGTCGTGCACGGTAGAGCAGACACAGCGCACCTACAGAGGCGAACAGGCCGATGACTCGTCGCCACAACGGTTGGCGACCGTCGTGACCTCCAGCGGCTCGCTCGACGGCTCGTCGAAGGAGTCCGGAGACTATCGGATCATGCGCCCGGGGATATCCCGGACCTACAGCGCGTGCTCGTCCAACCAGGCGCGCGCGACCTCGCCCGGCGCGGCACCATCGTCGCGGACCCGCCGGATCATGACAGCCAGATCCTCGGTCCTGAGTTCGCCCGCGACATAATTCAGCTTCTTGATCTGCCGTTGGTCGAGCAGCCCCTTGCGGAACAGCGGCAGCACGTTCTCGGCGCGCAGCGCATAGTCGTCGTCGGACAGGGTGGCAAGCCCGTCGGTCGCGCCGGGGGCGAGCTCGGGTGGACCGGTCAGCACACCGACTTGGACCTGCCCGTCCAGCAACGCCCTTCGCAGCGCGGCCGGATCCGGAAACGCCGCGGTCGCCGCGAAGTCGCATCCGGCGACCCGATCGAGCCCGGCCGGAAGCGGCAGCAGTCCGGGCGCGGACGCCACGCCGGCGGTAAGCCCACCGCAGCGCGGCGCGAGATCGCCGACGGATCGCACGTTGTCGCGGGCCGCCGCCTGCTCGGTCAATAGCACCCGCGGCCGCAGCTCGGCGCCGTCCGCGAGGTCGGATACCAGCAGTCCTTCGGGCAGCGCGGCGCTCAGCGCGCTCGCCACCTTCGCGGGCTGGCGATCGGCCGCATGCTCGTCGAGATGAGCGAGCAGCGCGCCGGTGTGCTCCCCCACCACCTCGACCCGACCCGCGTCGAGCGCGGCCAGGTAATCCGGGCGACCACCCAAATGCGATTCGACCGCGGTCCGCGCGCCCGTGCGCGCCAGCGCGCCCGCATAGATTTCGGCGAGTACAGCGGACTCCACCGAATCACCCGCGCCGACCGTGATCTGCGGCCCGGAATCGTCGTTCCCGCAGGATACGACCAGCGTGACGGCCGCGATCGCCAGAAATCGAGCGACCATCCGCACCGACGTGGTCAACATCATACGGCGACACCAACTCTCCGACGGACCGACTCAACCAACAGGAACACCCGGAAGCGGGCAGTATGGACACCCAGAATGTACCGGTGGACGCTCGGCCCCCAGACCGCGCACCGCCCGCCATGCCGGAAGGACTCTCGTGAAATCCACCCGCACCTCCGATGCCGCCAGGCACGGGCGCTCCGCGCTGCGCGTCGTGTTGCGCGCCTCGCGCGTCCTTGCCGCCGCCGCGGCCCTCGCCGTCGCGATGGTCCTGTCCGCCTGTGGCAATTCCGATCCGCTCGGGGCCAAGGGTAGCTGCGAAGGCGACGGGTTGATCGTCGGTTCAGCGAACTTCCCGGAGTCCGAGACCATCGCCAACGTGTACGCGGAGGTGTTGCGGGTGAACGGATTCACCGTCGACACCAAGCTCAACATCGGCAGCCGGGAGGCTTATATCCCGGCGCTGCGGCAGTGCGCCATCTCGGTGATCCCCGAGTACACCGGCAACCTGCTGCAATACCTGGACAAGAACTCGACCGCGACCACCGCCGCCGACGTGGACAGCGCGCTCGGCAAGGCGATCGGCTCCGACCTGGCCATCGGCACTCCGGCGCCTGGCGAGGACTCCGACGCCGTCGTCGTGACCCGCGCCACCGCCCAACGCTGGAACTTGCGCACTATCGCGGACCTTGCCGCGCATTCGGCCGAGGTGACCTTCGGCGCGCCCGCCGAATTCCAGGAGCGTCCGGTCGGTCTGCCCGGTCTGAAGAAGAACTACGGCCTCGACATCGCCTCGAACAACTTCGTGCCGATCGCCGACGGCGGCGGTCCCGCCACGGTGCGCGCGCTGGTGGATGGCCAGGTGACCGCCGCCAATATCTTCACCACCTCGCCCGCCATCGTGCAGAACGACCTGGTGGTCTTGGCGGATCCGAAGCACAACTTCCCGGCGCAGAACATCGTCCCGCTGATCAATGCGGCCAAGAAGTCGGACAAGGCGCTCGACGCACTGAATGCGGCGTCGGCCAAGCTGACCACCGCCGAGTTGATCAAGCTGAACGAGGCCGTCTCGGGCACCAGCAAGACCGAGCCCAAGGCCGCGACCGTGGCCTGGGTGGCTGCCCAGGGGCTGAACAGGCCGAACGGGTAGGAGAAACAGCGTTGTCCGATATCGAGTTCTCCGGAATCAGCAAGACCTATCCGAACGGCACCCACGCCGTCACCGACCTCGATCTGCGTATCGAATCCGGTTCGTTCACCGTGTTCGTCGGGCCGTCCGGCTGCGGCAAGACCACCTCGATGCGGATGATCAACCGGATGATCACCCCCAGCTCCGGCACGATCACCGTTGCCGGACAAGATATTTCGACGATCGACCCGGTGCGGCTGCGCCTCGGTATCGGGTACGTGATCCAAAGCGGCGGGCTGCTGCCGCATCGCACGGTCGTCGACAACGTGGCCACCGTTCCGGTGCTGCGCGGCGACTCTCGCCGTGCGGCGCGGGCCGCGGCGCTCGAGGTACTGGACCGGGTCGGTCTGGACCGGTCACTGGCCGGGCGGTATCCGGCGCAGCTGTCCGGCGGTCAGCAGCAACGCGTGGGTGTGGCGCGCGCGCTGGCCGCCGACCCGCCGGTTCTGCTGATGGACGAGCCATTCAGTGCGGTCGACCCGGTGGTGCGTGCCGAATTGCAAGTCGAAATGCAAAGACTGCAAGCCGAATTGCACAAGACCATCGTGTTCGTCACGCACGACATCGACGAGGCGATCACCCTCGGTGACCGGGTAGCGGTGTTCGGCCGCGGCGGAGTGTTGCAGCAACACGACCCGCCGCAGCATCTGCTCGCCCAGCCTGCCACCGATTTCGTCGCCGATTTCGTCGGTCGCGACCGCGGGTATCGGGGCTTGTCCTTCCGTATCGCCGACGACGTTGCGCTGCAGGAGATCCGGATGGCGGTGGCCGAGGAGGTGAGCGGGCTACGGCTCGACCGCGGGGAATGGGTGCTGGTGGTCGACGCGACCAGCAAGCCGATCGGCTGGGTAGACGTGACCGGCGTCGAAGCGCTGCGCTCCGGACGTCCGCTCGCCGACAGCATGTCCGCGGGCGGCTCGCTGTTCACCCCGGCCGGGGACCTGCGCCAGGCGCTGGACGCCGCGATCTCCTCACCATCCGGAATCGGTGTCGCCGTGGACGATTCGGGTGCGGTCCGCGGCGGTGTACTGGCCACCGAGGTGGTGCGGCAGTTGGCGAGCCAGCGCGCGGACGAGGACGCCGAACGCAACCGGCACTTCTTCGAACAGGAAGCGCGGTGAGCGGCGGCCGGATGCCCGAGATCCGGAGGACGGCATGAAGTATCTCGTCGACAACTTCTCGGAGATCATGGGTTTCACCGGAACCCATCTGTACCTCGCGCTGGTGCCGCTGCTGCTGGCGTTGGTGATCGCGATTCCGGTCGGCGCGCTGGTGCGCCACGTGTCGTTGCTGCGGCGGGCCACGGTGACCGTGGCGAGCCTGGCCTACACCATCCCTTCGCTGGCGCTGTTCGTGATCATCCCTCCGCTGGTGGGGATTTCGGCCATCGATCCGCTGAACGTGATCATCGCGCTCACCATCTACTCGACGGCGCTGCTGGTGATCGCGGTCCCCGCCGCCCTGGATTCGGTGCCCGCCACCGTGCTCGACGCGGCCGACGCGGTCGGCTTCGGCTCGCTGCGGCGCACACTCACCGTCGACATGCCACTGGCCGTCCCGGTGTTCGTGTCCAGCCTGCGGGTTGTGGTGGTCACCAACATCGCCATGGTGTCGGTCGGCGCGCTGATCGGCGTCGGTGGGCTCGGCAAGCTGTTCACCCAGGGGTATCAGCGTGACTACCCGGACGAGATCATCGCGGGCATCATCGTGACACTGGCGCTCGCATTGATCGCCGACCGAGTGGTGTACGCGCTCGGACGCTGGTCGACACCGTGGGTGCGCGCCGATGCCAGGACCTCGAAAGCGAAAGCCGCTGCCGCATGAACCTTTTCCTCGACGCGTGGCACTACCTCACCGACGGTGCGAACTGGAACGGCCCAGCGGGCATCGGCATCAGGATCGCTCAGCACCTCTGGTACAGCTTCCTGACCATCGCCATCTCCGCGGTGATCGCGGTACCGCTCGGCTTGGTCATCGGCCACACCAGGCGTGGAGCGGCGGTGCTGGTCGGCTTCGCCAACGCCATGCGCGCCCTGCCGACACTCGGTCTGCTGACCTTCCTGGTGCTGCTGCTCGGTCTCGGCCTGATCCCGCCCCTGCTGGCCCTGGTCACAGTCGGCATCCCGCCGCTGCTGGCCGGCGCCTACGCCGGGATCGCCAATGTCCCCGACGATGTCGTCGACGCCTCGCGCGCCATGGGCATGACCGAACGCCAGATCCTGTTCCGCGTGGAAGTGCCCAACGCCCTACCCATCCTGCTCACCGGCCTGCGTGGCGCCACCCTCCAGGTGGTCGCCACCGCGACCATCGCCGCCTACGTCAACCTCGGCGGGCTCGGCCGCTACATCTTCGACGGCATCAGCCTCTACCGCTACGACCGCGTTCTGGTCGGCGCCCTCCTAGTGGCGGTGCTCGCGATGCTGCTCGACGGCTTGCTCGCATTCACGGTGTGGGCCGGCGCACCCGGGACCGGCCGCCTGCGCCGATCACCCCGACTGGCCGTCGCTCCCGCAGTCGACTTACGAACCGCGGACTGACTCTGCCGGCCGCAACGCATCGGATTCGATACGAACGACCAAGGCGCCCCGCTCGATTCGAGCGGGGCGCCTTGGTCTCGATACGCGGAGAATCCGGTCAGGCGACGCCCTCGGCGCGGGCAGCGGCGGCGACGGCCTGAGCGACGGCTGGGGCGACCCGGGGGTCCAGCGGGCTGGGGACGATCTTCTCGGGGCCCAGTTCGTCGGCGACGACGCCGAGGATGGCGTTGGCGGCGGCGATCTTCATGCCCTCGGTGATCCGGCGAGCGCCCGCGTCCAGCGCGCCCTTGAAGACGCCGGGGAACGCCAGCACGTTGTTGATCTGGTTCGGGAAGTCACTGCGGCCGGTGGCAACGATCGAGGCGTACTTGCGCGCCACCTCGGGGTGGATCTCCGGGTCGGGGTTGGACATGGCGAACACTATCGACTCCGGCGCCATCGAAGCGATGAGCTCCTCGTCGATCAGGCCGGCGGACAAGCCGAGGAACACGTCGGCGCCCGCCAGCGCTTCGGCGGCACCTCCGGTGAGGGCGCGCGGGTTGGTGCGGGTGGCCAGCTCGGCCTTCACCTCGTTGAGGTCACCGCGGTCCTTGCTGACGATGCCCCGCGAGTCCAGCACGGTAACGTCCAGGACGCCTGCGGCGAGCAGGATGTTCGTGCACGCGACACCGGCCGCGCCCGCGCCGGACACCACGACCTTCAGGCCCTCGATGTCGCGGCCCTGCACCTTGGCCGCGCCGTTGAGGGCGGCAAGTACCACGATCGCGGTGCCGTGCTGGTCGTCGTGCATGACCGGGCAGTCCAGCGCTTCGATGACTCGCTTCTCGATCTCGAAGCAGCGCGGCGCGGAGATGTCCTCCAGGTTCACTGCGCCGAAACTCGGACGCAGGCGGATCAGCGTTTCGACGATCTCGTCGACGTCCTTGGTGTCCAGCACGATCGGGATCGAGTTCAGGCCGGCGAACTTCTTGAACAGCGCGGCCTTGCCCTCCATCACCGGCAGCGAGGCGCGCGGGCCGATGTCACCGAGGCCGAGCACAGCGGTGCCGTCACTGACCACGACCACCAGCCGATCGGTCCAGGTGTAGCGCTTGGCCAGCGCCTCCTCCTGCGCGATCGCGCGGCTGACTTGGGCGACACCCGGCGTGTAGGCGATCGAGAGGTCGCGCTGGGTCTCCAGGGGCGCGCTGAGTTCGACCGAAAGTTTGCCGCCGAGATGACCCGCGAAAATTTCGTCGTGTGTGATTTCGGAAAGGTTTGCGGTGGCATTCGGTGCGTCAGTCACAGGTGACACGATTTCACTCCTGCTCGGGTCGGGCTAAACCGGGGGACGGTTACCACCGGGTAATAGGTATCAGTCGATTCACCGCGCTCATCGAATGCACTCACCGGGATGTTTCGAGGTGGCTGCGAGCAAAACGAACACGGCTTGCCGACATTTTGATGATGTGTCACGGCACTGATGCGCGTAGCAAGAACCGGACGGGTGGTCCGGACAGAACATGCGGCGTGATCCTCGGGTCGTGACGTGCGTCGCGAGGCGGAGATCTCCGTAGCTCCCCTACCCGGCGGTGGCGTAAGTAAGGAATCCGCACATTCTGCCAGCCCGGGAGGGAAGTTGCCAAACCTGGAATGCCCTGGGCCGTGTCGCGCGCCGTCAGCCCACGGTAAGGCCGCGGAATTGCCCTGAGGTGAGCGGAAACTCGCATCCTACGGCCGCCGCCCGGTGAGCTGTCGCACCATGCGGCACCGAGCCGGTGTGAGAGCTGGGCGCCTATGCGACGATGTCCCGCGCCTCTCCCGATGCTGTCCCCGCGACATCCGGACGCACCCATACGCTACGAATCCCCCCGCACGTCAGCCGCACCCGCCAGTTCTCGGCCGCACCGGGGTGATCGGTGCGGCGGTGCATGCCGCGACTCTCGGTCCGCATCAGCGCGCTGTACTTCGTGTACCGCGCTACCGCGAGCAGCGCGGCGGCCTGCCTGGCGCGCAGCCGGTCCACACCGCTTCCGCCGAGATCGAATTCCGCGCCGGGCCACATCGCGTCGAGTTCGGCGATGCTGTCGTGCAGGCTGCCTGCGCTGCGCCAGTAGCTGCGGCGCAGTGGCAGGGTGTGCTCCTGCACCAACCCGACCACAGCCCTCGGGTCGATCCGCGCCACGGCATTCAGCCCCGCGCCCGGCACCTCCCAGGCAGACACATGCCGGTCCGCGGCACGCGCGAACTTCGCAGCTGCCGCGCCCGCCCACACGCCGGAGGCGACAGCCCACGCGCCGCCCTGGCCGCCGAACCCGCTGATCGCGCCGGTGATCGACTCCCGGCTGGTGACGTCGCCGGCGGCGTAGAGCCCGGCGACGGTGGTAGCGCAATCCGGTCCGGTCACCAACAGTCCCCCGGTGCCGCGCACAGTGCCCTCCAGCACGGCTTGCAACGGCACCCGCCCGGTGCGATCGACCACCTGCTGCCGTATCAGCCAGCTGCGCAGGGAATCCGGGATGTCATCGAGTGCGGCGTACACCTGGCGACCGTTGGCGATGGCCGCGAAGGCCGCCGACCGATGCCCGTCGAGCACAGCGCCGGATTCGTCGTAGAAGGTGGCGAAATGCAGCGCCAGATCCGGTGTGGAACTCGAGCGCATGGCAGGTGTTCTATTGTGTGGGAGCGGGAGCGGGGTCAGGCCGTAGGCGTTGGAAAACTCCATGCCGGATAGTTCGGCGCCCGCCTCGACGGCGAAGAGCAGCCCGTCACCGGTGTCCACTCCGGTACCCGCGCCGCCGGACAGGAACGCGCAGCCACCGGTGGCGACCACGACCGCGCCCGCGCGAACGGTCCAGCGTCGAAAGCCGTTGTGCTGCCGTAATCCGCTCGCCCCGGACACCACTCCGTCGCGATCGACGAGCAGTTGCAGCGCGGGATGATGGTCGAGAATCCGGACTCCGGCAGCGAGCACACCGCGACGCATACGACGCAGGTAGCCCGCGCCGTCCAGGTACACCCGCCGCGCCGCGCCGCCCGATGCCTCGCCGGGAAACCGATGGCCCCACCGCGCCAGCTGTTCCACCCGCTGGTAGGTCTCCGCCAACACGCGATGCATCCACTCCGGATCCCCGAGCCCGCCGCCGTGCGCGTACCCACGTTGCACCGCCTCGTCCCGCGCAGGCCCCGGCGGAATGTTCCACAGCGACGTGGTGCCGAACGCCGTCGGCCCGCTCGAGCCGCATCGCGCTTTGTCGGCGAGCACGACACCGGCCCCAGCGGCGGCGGCCGAGACGGCCGCCCAGCTCCCGGCGGGGCCACCGCCGAGAACCAGTACGTCCGTCTCGAGTTCACTCATAGAGAAATGTTCGGCCACAATTCACCCGGCCGCAACCAATACCGCGATCTCAGCTCCACCATTGTGTCCATAGCAATACGCCGGCCACGACGAATACAAGCCCGGATCCGGAAAAGGCCGGGAAACCTCGACGCCTGTCCGAATACATCTGCGCCGCGACGGCAATCGCGGCGATCACAACATGCCAGGTCACCGACTCCCCGCCGGGTCCTGGGAACCCGCGCCGGTCCGCAATCACCGAGGCGCCGACCACGACGAGCATGAGTGCGAAGGTGCCCGCGGCAACGATTCCGCTGAGCCCACGCACCACTCTCACGAGGCGATCACCGGCACCCCGGTCGCCTTGCCGACCAATTCCTCGAATTGGACGGCGTCGGTGGTGAATTCACCGAGCCGGATGGTCTTGTTCGCGCCGTGGTAGTCCGACGAGCCGGTGGTGAGCAGACCGAGTTCGGCGGCCAAGTCGGTCAGCAGCGCACGATCGGCCGCCGAGTGGTCGGGATGATCGATCTCCAGACCGCCCAGCCCCAGGGTGGCCAGCTCGCGGATGTCCGAGAGCGCGAGCAACCTGCCCCGCTTGCGCGCCCTGGTGTGCGCGAGCACGCTCACCCCACCGGCGGTGGCGATCATCTCGACCGCGCGATGCAGCGGCGTGTCGGCCTTCTCCGCGTAATACCGGCCGTGTGGGGCGAGCAGCTCGGTGAATGCGGCGTCTACGCTCGCCACCACGCCCGCCGCCACCAGGGCGCGCGCCAGATGCGGACGGCCCGCGGACGGCCCGGCCGAGGCAAGCACGGCGTCGGGGTCGATCGGCAGTCCGTCGGCCGCCATCCGCTCCGCCATGGCACGCAGGCGCTCGACCCGCTCGGCGCGCAGCCGCTCGCGTTCATCGGCGAAACAACGATCGGTCGGGTCGAACAGGTAGGCGAGCAAATGCACAGGAACCGGCCAGCCGTCCGCGCCGAGCCCGACGCAGGACATCTCCATCCCGCGGACCAGCGTCATCCCTTTCGGCAACGCGTCGACTGCCTCCGCCCATCCGGCCGTCGTGTCGTGGTCGGTAATCGCGACGACGTCCAAGCCCGCGGCGGCCGCATTCCGTACCAATTCGGCCGGAGTGTCGGTACCGTCGGACGCCGTCGAATGGGTATGCAGGTCGATGCGCACGCCCCCAGTCTTACAGTTCGCGGATCCGTTCCCGCACGCGCAGGCGACGTAGCATCGTCTCCGTGCCCTCCTTTTCCCCGCTGTCATTTCGCGGATACGGCAGGACGCCGACTCCGCCGCGAGTACCTACGGTGCCGACGGCCCGTGCGATCGTCGACTGCGCGGTGTACGTGGACGGCAAGCGGTTGCCCGGCCGGTTCAGCCACGAGAAGGCGCTGGCAGAGGTCCGCGACAAGGGAAACGGATACGTCTGGGTCGGTGTGCACGATCCGGATCGGACCCAGATGGCCGACATCGCCACCACATTCGGACTGCACCAACTGGCCGTGGAGAACGCGCTGAAGACCCACCAGCGGCCGAAGCTGGAACGCTACGACGATTTGCTGCTGCTGGTGTTGCGCACGGTGAGCTACGTCGAGCATGAAATGGACAGCGTCAGCGAGATCGTGGAGACCGGCGAGATCGTCGTGTTCACCGGCCCCGATTTCGTCGTCACGGTGCGGCACGGGGAACACTCGGGCCTAGCCGAGGTGCGAAAGGCCTTGGAGGAGGACCCGGCCCAGTTGTCGCTCGGTCCCGGCGCCGTATTGCACGCGATCGCCGATCGGGTGGTCGACTCCTACCTCGAGGTGGCCCAGTCGGTCGAGAACGACATCGACGCGATGGAAGAGGAAGTCTTCACCCCGCGCAGCACGGTCACCGTCGAATCGATCTACCAGCTCAAGCGCGAGGTCGTCGAGCTCCGGCGCGCGGTGAATCCGCTCGCCGCGCCGCTGCAACTGCTCAGCCACAAACCGGATCTGCCGATGTCCAAGGAGGTTCGGCGCTATCTGCGTGACGTAGCCGAGCGCCACACCACCGTCGCGGAGCGCATCAACGACTTCGACGAGGCGCTCAGTGCGCTGATCAGCGCCGCGCTGGCCAAGATCGGCGTGCAGCAAAACACCGACATGCGCAAGATCTCGGCGTGGGTCGCGATCGCGGCCGTGCCGACGATGATCGCGGGTATCTACGGCATGAACTTCGATCACATGTGGGAACTGCACCAGGTCTGGGGTTATCCGGCGGTTTGGCTGCTCATCGTCACCATATGCACGGGCCTGCTCGTCATCTTCCGCCGCAACAAGTGGCTGTAGCCCGACACCAGCTCACAGGCTCGCGGCGCCCCGTTCCGGATCGCGCACGTCGATGCCCGCCTCCTGCCACGCGTCCCGCAGTGCCTGCGCGCCGCGTACCCGCACCCACGCTGCCTCGGTAGCGGTCACCGGCGTCACAGCGAAGTACCGCACCGGCTCGGCCGGATCGGGCAGCACCACGTCGGGAATGTCACTGCCGCCGAGTAGGACCGCGGTGAACGGCGCGTTGCGCCACATCGGCTCATTCAGGTCCATCAGCGCATCCGCCTGCAGCACAACGCCTTCCACCGCGGGCGCGGCGGCGAGCACACCCAGCGACTTGGCCAGTCCCGAGCTCGCGCCCACTCCGGACCGCAGGGTCAACACCAGTTCGGCGCGCGGCCCACGCACCGGATCCGCGTGCAGCGCCGTGGGATCGCCCATTGGATGCCGGGACCCGCCCAGCGTGGCGTAGTGCACCAGATCGCCCTCGACGATGCGCAGGATCTCGATCGGTTCCAAGCCGAGAAACGTCACCGACGCCGAATCGACGCCCGCCGCATCCACCCCGAAATGGCCCAACACCCCGGTGCGGACCGCCTCCGTCACTTCCATGCGTCAGATGGCCAGCCGCGCGAGCAGGTCGCGCGCCTGTTCAGCCGACTTCGGGTCGCACAGCACGTCATAGCGCCCCGCAACCAACTGCATCGTGGACGCGAAATCGCGCTGCCCTCTGGTCGCCGCGTACGGAATCGATGTCGAGATGACGCCGAAGATGATGCCGCCGATCAGGCCGACGAGCAGCGGACCCAGCGCGCCACTCGTGGTGAACAGACTCAGCAGCAGACCGAGGAACAGGCCGAGCCAGGCACCGGACACCACGCCGCCGCCGATGACCTTGCCCCACGTCAGCCGGTAGAGGACCCGCTCGACCTGCATCAGGTCGACGCCGACGATGGTCACGTCCTGCACCGGGAATTGGTTGTCGGCCAGGTAATCCACCGCCTTCTGCGCCTCGGCGTAGGTCGGGTAGGAGCCGACCGGCCAGCCGGTGGGCGGCGTCGGCAGGCCTTGCCGAGCGCGGTTCGAGTTCCCCAAGGGATTCGTCATCTCTCTATTCTGCTATTCCGACCGCTGCTCTGGTGGTGTGAAACGCGTGGTGCGCGTCATTCCGGCGGCGCGGCCCTGCCGCGCGATCACCTGCGCCATCTTGGCGCTCGCCTCATCGATCATCTCGTCGCCGAGCATCACCGCGCCCCGCGCACCCCCCGCCGCCGAGGTGTGGAAGGCGTACGCGTCCAGAATCAGTTCGGCGCGATCGTAGTCCGCCTGGCGCGGGCTGAAGATCTCGTTCGCCGCCTCGATCTGGCCGGGATGCAGCACCCATTTGCCGTCGAAGCCGAGCGCGGCGGTGCGCGCGGCCGCCCGCCGGAAGCCCTCTACGTCGCGAATCTGCAGGTACGGGCCGTCGATCGCCTGCAGTCCGTGCGCGCGGGCGGCGAGCAGAATGGTCATCAGGATGTGGTGGTAGGCATCACCGGTGTCGTAGCCCTCCGGCTGTTCGCCGACCACCAGGGTGCGCATGTTGATGCTGGCCATGAAGTCGGCCGGGCCGAAGACCAGGGTCTGCACCCGGAGGCTCGCGGTGGCGATCTCGTCGATGTTGCGCAGGCCGAGCGCGTTCTCGATTTGCGGCTCGATGCCGATGCGCCCGACCTCGAGGCCGCAGGCCTTCTCCAGCTGGGTCAGCAGCAGGTCGAGGGCGCGCACCTGGCCCGCGTCGGTCACCTTGGGCAGCAGGATCGCGTCCAGCGCCGCGCCCGCGCCCTCGACCACGGAGATCACGTCGGCGTAGGTCCATGCGGTGCTCCAGTCGTTCACCCGGACCACTCGCAGCTGCGCTCCCCACCCGGAGTCGTTCAGCGCCGCCACGATGTTCGCGCGCGCCTCGGACTTGGCGTCCGGCGCGACCGCGTCCTCCAGATCGAGAAACACCTCGTCGACGGGCAGCCGCTTGGCCTTGTCGATCATCTTCTTGTTGCTGCCGGGACAGGCGAGCACCGAACGGCGCGGCTTCATTGATCACTCCCGTCGATGGTGGCGCGGTGCGAGCATCCGCCCGCGAACCTCTAGCCTGACAGCATGGCAGCTACCAGGGTGTACGTCGCCAGGCTGGCCGGCCTGGTGGTGTTGGGACCGGACGGCGAGTCTATCGGCCGGATCCGCGACGTCGTCGTGGCCATCCGGTACGACCGTCAGCAACCCCGGGTGCACGGTCTCGTCGTCGAATTACCCACGCGGCGGCGCATTTTCGTGCCGATCCTGCGGGTCACCGCGATCGAGCCCGGCGTCGTCACGCTGAACACCGGAACGGTCAGCCTGCGTCGGTTCACCCAGCGCCCCGGCGAAATGCTCGCGCTGGCGCAGATCGTGGATTCCACGGTGCGGGTGCACGACCCGGATCTGCCGGACCTCGACGGGGTGGACGTGCACGTGGTCGATCTCGGCATCGAGCAGACCCGCACCAGGGACTGGCTGGTCACGAGGGTCGCGGTGCGCGGCCACCGCAGACTGGGGCGCCGCCGCACCGTGCACGTGGTCGACTGGACAATGGTGTCCGGCCTGACCCCGTACGAAATCGGCAGGCCGGGACAGGACGTCACCCAGCTGCTGGAGCAGTTCGAGGGGTTGCGCGCGGCCGACGTCGCGCATCTGCTGCGCGAGCTGCCGGAGAAACGGCGCGTCGAGGTGTCCGTCGCGCTCGACGACGAACGCCTCGCCGACGTCGTGCAGGAGCTGCCCGACGACGAGCAGGTCGAACTGCTCAGCCATCTGGAGGTGCGCAGGGCGGCCGACGTGCTGGAGGCGATGGACCCCGACGACGCCGCCGACCTGCTCGGCGAGCTGCCCGAGGGCGAGGCCGAATCGCTGCTCGCCCTGATGGATCCGGAAGAATCCGAGCCGGTCCGCAGGTTGCTCGAGCACTCCCCTTACAGCGCGGGCGGTCTGATGACCCCGAAGCCGGTCATTCTGACACCGGCCACCACGGTGGCCGAGGCACTGGCACGGGTGCGCAATCCCGATCTGACCCCCGCGCTGGCCTCGATGGTCTTCGTAGTCCGTCCGCCCACGGCGACGCCGACCGGCCGCTACCTGGGATCGGTGCACATCCAGCAGCTACTGCGGGAACCGCCTGCCCATCTGGTCGGCGGCATCCTCGACGCCGACCTCGCGCCGCTGCGCCCCGACGTCCCGCTGGCCGCGGTGACCCGCTACTTCGCGACCTACAACCTGGTCTGCGGGCCGGTGGTGGACGAGGAGAACCACCTGCTCGGCGCGGTCAGCGTCGACGACGTGCTCGATCATCTGCTACCGGACAACTGGCGCGACCAAGAAGAGATGCACGAAGGGGTGCCTGGGCATGAGTGACAAGGACCCGGCACGGGGGCTCGGCTACAGCAGCGCGCGTCAGCGCCTGGAGACGCCCATGGAAACCCGGTTCCGGTTGGACTGGGACGCCGAGGCACTGGCCCGCACCAGCGAGCGGGTGGCGCGGTTCCTCGGCACCGGGCGCTATCTGGCGATCCAGACGATCGTCGTGATGGTCTGGCTCGCGCTCAACGTGTTCGTGGTCGCGCTGCAGTGGGACCCATATCCGTTCATCCTGTTGAATCTGGCGTTCTCCACCCAGGCCGCCTATGCCGCGCCGCTGATCCTGCTCGCGCAGAACCGGCAGGACAACCGCGACCGGGTGGCGCTGGAGGAGGACCGGATGCGGGCCGCACAGACCAAGGCGGACACCGAGTTTCTCGCCCGCGAACTCGCGGCATTACGCCTCGCGGTCGGCGAAGTGGCCACGCGCGACTACTTGCGCCGCGAATTGGAAGAGATGAAGGAGATTTTGGACCGGATCGAGGTCGCCGAATCTCGGGACCAGGAGACGCACCCGGAAAAGTCCGCTCGAAAGAAAACCTCCGGCCGAAAACAGTCCGCGATTCCGGCTTCACCGCCCGCCGCCGATGATTGACCGAAAATACCGAACAATCATCTGACCGGTGGGTAACCTGGACAGCGTTGTCCTGAGCGGCCCGGGCCGGGATCTCCCGGACAACCGCTCCCCGCGACGTCGAGGATGGTGTGGCCGAATGCGTATTTCAGCTCCGATAACCGTCTCGGCCTTGGTTGTTGCTGGTGTGGTGGTGAGTGGTTCGGCGGCGGATCCGTCGTCGGTGGTGCGGCCACCGGGGGCGTTGTTGGCGTCGGCGGGTGG
>NZ_JBFRFQ010000058.1:0-38206 GCF_052114905.1 Nocardia sp. 2TAF39 | reverse complement strand
AAGGACGAATCACTCCGGACCCGTGGAACCCGGCAGTCAACCCGCTGACCGGGCCATCCTCGGTTGCCCGCACGCTGCCGGTCAAGCAGCAAAAACCCAATCCGAGCCCGATCACGCCGGGCCGAAGGCCCGGTGAAAGATCGAGGCTAGGTGCGGACGCCTTCAAGCGTGTTCGCGCGTCATATGTGATCGCCGCCGACGGCGGCTCCAGCCCGACCAGGGGCCTGCTCGGGATCGGTTTCGAGGGCCGGACCTATGAGGACCGCTGGGTCGTCATCGACACCGAGGTCATCAACGAATGGCCCACCCACGATCGACTGCGCTTTCACTGCAATCCCGAACGGCCTGCCGTCGACTGCCCCACCCCACTCGGTCATCACCGCTGGGAGTTCCCCGTCCTGCCGGGTGAAGACGAAAAGGAACTCGTCACCGACGCCGCCGTGTGGCGACTGCTCAACGCCCAGGGCATCACCGACAATGAAGTCGAAATTCTGCGGGCCGTCGTCTACAGCCATCACATCCGGTTCGCCGATCGGTGGCGAGTAGGGCGCATCTTTCTGGCCGGAGACGCCGCACACGTTATGCCGCCATGGATCGGGCAAGGCATGGCCGCCGGGGTTCGCGACATGGCGAACCTGTGTTGGAAGGTCGCCGCAGTGGTCACCGGTTCGCTGCCCGAGAGCGTCCTCGACAGCTACGAGGTAGAGCGTCAACCGCACGTCCGCAAGGTGACCGAAGCAGCCGTTTTCTTCGGTCGCGTCATCACCGAGCGGCGCCGGCCGGTAACCGCCGCACGAAATGTCTCCTTCCGCATAGCCTTGCGGCTTCCCTTCGTCGGCGACTACCTACGCAGCGCCAAATGGTTTCCCGCCGCCCACTATGCGAAGGGGTTCCTGTCTCCGTCGAAGCACGCGGCGGTGGGGTATTTGCCACCGCAGCCCTGGGTGCTGGATGAGGTCGGCGACCGTGAGCGACTCGACGACGTGATCGGGTCGAGGTGGTTGCTGGTCCAGGTCGGTGTTGCGCGCGCCTGGCCGGAGTGGGACGCCGCCGGCGTGGCCACAATGGAGCTCCGACCTGCGGGAACGTCCATATCCACCGGAGCCGCCGTCGATATCGACAACACCCTGGTCACCTGGATGCGCCAGCACGACGCAACAGTTCTTGCTCTGCGGCCCGATGGGTTCGTCTACGCTGCCGCCGGCGCGAACGAGATGTTGGCGCCGCCTCCTGAGGGGCTGGCCGCGGCAGCTGATACACACCGCCCGACAACCTGATTCACCCAATCCACCGATAAAGGTGATTCGCCTTCGTGGCTCGCGCAGACGGTCACCGTTCCCGGTTCGAACGCGGCCGAGGCTGCGCTGCCGAAGCTCGCCGAATCCGTGAAATCACTTCTCCTGCGGTCGTTCCAGCGAGGGGGTCAGCTACCGCTGATCGCCGGCACGGGAGCGATCAGCAGTGCGTGACAGTCCTTTCCGGTCATAAAATGCGGTAACCGCCGCTCCGAAGCACAATCCGATGGCCAAGCCCAGCAACGCCATCCAGGTTCCGCGCTGAAGGCCGGCAGGGCCGCCGGCGTCGAAGTACAGGATGGCGCGGATGCCGAGGAATACCTGGTGCATCGGCTCGAACGTCGACAGCCATGCGAAGGATCGAGGGGTGGCCTCGATCGGAACAGTTCCGCCTGCCGAGGGTAGTCCGAGAACGATGAACAGGATCAGGTTCACCAGCAGACCCGCCGCGCCGAACGCGGCAAGATTCAACAGTGCGGTGACGCCGACGGCGATGATGGCCAGCGTGCTGTAGAGAAAAAGTATCAGGGCTCGGTCGACGGGCATGTCCAGAATTGTTGCGACGACGAGGATTATCGCGGAGACGATAGGGGCGGCGACCGCAACGATGCCCCATTTCATCACCAATGTGCGCAGTCGCGAAATTGGACTGGGGGGATAATGCACATACCAGGGGCCGTACTCGGTCGGAGTGAATCCGAGCGCCGCGTCGACCATGCTGTGGATGATCATGGCGCCGGTGAATCCGCCCAAAAGCACCAGAAGGGTATAGAAGAAGGCCGACAGACCGCCGCCGGTTCCTTCGGGCAGCGGCCGGAACGGCGCTACGACCACATCGATCGGTTCGGCCAGAGTCAGCCGGCCCGCTCCGGACACCTGTGGCGCCGGCGCGTCGGGTGTGGAGCGAAGCTGGGCGTCGACGGTGTCGGTGAGTTGTTCGCCAACGGTGTCGTCGACTTTGTCCAGCGCTTGCTGGGCGATGCGGAGCGTGATCGATGTGGCGTAGCTGCCGACGCGCGGATTGGTCTGAATGGTGATGACGGGCCGTTCGACCTTCCCGGCGACCACGCTGGCGGTACCGAGGATACCCAGTCGTTTGGTGAAATCGCTCGGAATGATTATCGCGCCGAAGATCTTGCCCTCGCGGAGCAACCGCTGCGTTTCGGTGATGTCGATGACGCGCAGGTCGACCTTGTCGGCGGGAATATTCGCCGACAAAGCTTCGGTGATCTGGCTACCCACGTTGGCCGGATTTCCACCGAGCGTGTCACCTACGTCCTGATCGACCAGAGCGAGCGGAAGGTCGTGCAGGTTCTTCACGGGATTGATGACGTAGCCGAGATACATCGTGGAGAGCAATGCCATCAGCATTGCGATGACTGCTACGGGTCGTACCCAGGTACCCACCCGCCTGCTTATCGCTGCCATGGAACCAGCTCCTCTCACAACGGTTATCCGAGAGCTATTCGGCGGTTGCGTGTTCGGTTGTCGAGCTCGATCTGCGTGATGACCCGAATACGGTCAGCGAACTCCGCGACACTCTCGTCCGGGCCGGTCGACATCGCCGGTAGGCCGCGGTCCGGAGTTTTTGTCGGCAACGGTAGATATGGGAATAATCCTGCCACTCCGACGGTGAGTCCCATGGGTACCACGGGCACGCCTGCTTCGAGGGCGAGGCGGGCGAATCCGCAGCGGCCGTTGAAGACGATGTCGTTGCGTCACGCGTTGATCGCTTCGGCCAGTCGAGGCAGTTGCCGCAGCGGATTGTGGTGCTCGACCTCCATGCGCCGGTCGGCATCGAAGATGTCGCTGAGCCCGGGGGCGGGGTCGTGGCCGCCGGTCTGCGGCAGGGTGAGAGCGCTGAAGGGCCAGTCTGAGCCGAAAACGATGTGGTCGCGGCTGGTCACGGCGTTCACACTGGCCATAGCGGCCGCTGATCCACTGAGCGCGGTGTCGTAGTAGAAGCGCGAGATCTGGTTCTCGATGTCCAGGATCGAAGGTTTAGGCAGGTCTTGCGGCCACAGCTGTTGGAGCACCGTTTGTGAGGCGACGCTGATTCGCCAGGACAGAAGCGGCAGGGTACCGCCGACGTGGGCGAGTTGGCAGCGGATGTTCGGGTAGCGCTGGGCCATACCGGTGGCCATCATCATGGTTGCCGCGCGAGTCGTGTCGAAGGTGAATTCCGCCAGGAAATCCGGCAGCGGCAGCTTCGGCTTGGCGTCGACGGAGATGGCGGCCGGGTGGACGAAGACATAGGCATTGCGTTGGTTCAGCGCGATCATCAGCGGTTCGAAGCGCGGGTCGCCGAGGTAGACGCCGTTGCAGGCCGACAACGGAACCACGCCGTCGAGGTGCAGTTCGTCGAGCGCGTAGATGGCCTCGGCGATGGATGCCGGGATGTCGGGCATCGGCAGGACCGCGAAGGCGCCGAATCGTCGAGAGTGTGTCTCGAACAGGTTGGCGGCGTAGCTGTTGCAGTAGCCATAGAATCTCACTTTCGGAATCCGGGCAACGGCGTAGAAGGACGAAAGAACTGGGCGATCGGCCTGTGCTCAGCGGCGTGCAGCGGACTGAGTCGACAGCGCGAGACAAAGCGAAACCGACCGTTGTGAAGACCACATCTGCCCACAGAGCGCCGAATCTGATAGTTTCCTCAGATACGATTTTCGTAACGATTTCGAATGGAAGAAGAACCGATGACCGCCGAACCCGTCACGCGCAGCCGCATCGACCGACGCCGCGAGCGCACCCGCAACGCGCTGCTGGCGGCGGCGCGGGGGTTCTTGGCGGCGGGGCGTTCCGCGGTGAGCATTCAGGAGATCACCGACGCGGCGGATGTCGGTTTCGGTTCCTTCTACAATCACTTCGAGTCCAAGGAGCAGTTGTTCGACGCGGCGGTGCGCTCGGCGCTGCAGGTCTACAGCGAGATGCGCGATGCCATCGTGGCGCTGTACGACGATCCGGCCGAGGTGTTCGCGGTCAGTTTCCGCATGACCGGCCGCCTGCAGCGGCAGGTTCCGGAGATCGTGCGGGTGGTGCTCAATTCCGGCATGTCGGTCATGCTGCGCGACGAGGGCCTGGCCCCGCGCGCCCGCCGCGACATCATCGCCGCCCAGGAAGCCGGCCGATTCGAGCCGATGGACCCGGATATGGCGATGATGGCCGCGGGCGGAGCCCTGCTCGGGCTGCTGCAGCTGCTGGATGCCCGTCCGGACGCCGACGCCGACGCCCGGTCGGACGAAATGACGTTCCATGTACTGCGTATGTTCGGCATGAACAAGCGGTCCGCGCAGAAGCTGACCTCCGGACCGCTGCCCCCGCAGCCGCAGTTGTGACCTACCGCCCCTCGCCGGATCCGATGATGGGCAGCCCTTCGTCTCGGTCACCATCACTACCCCGGTTCGCGTTCCAGCACCAGCACGTTCACCCCGCGCGGCCCCAGTAGATCGGCCAGGGTGAGCCCCGTGGGGCCGAGGTCGACGACCACCACGTCGTCGTCCGCGTCCTTCATCGCGAGAGCCCCGGTGCGAGCTGAGGAACGGTGATCTCCGGCGTCGCCGCGGTCCGGACCGCCTGGCGGAATTGGGCGAACTTGTCCAGCACGGTCTCCCCCACCGTGGTATGACCCCAGATGCTGATGCCCTGGTAGCTACTCGGCTCCCAGGTGGATTCGAGCTCGGGGCCGATGACCACCGGGTTCCAGCCGACCTCGAGCTCGAAACCGGACGGGGTCACGCAGTAATTGGACAGTTCACGGTCATTGGTGTGCTGTCCGACCGACCAAGCCACCCGGAAACCGAGGTCGGTGACCCGCCCGAAAGAGGCAAGCATGTCGTCCAACGTCGCGGACTGGATGTTGATGTGCTGTACCCGAGTTCGGATCGGATCGATCTTGATCCCGCGGAGGTTGGCGATGGCGATCGAGTGATGGCGCTCGTTGACCCGCAGGAACCGGATCTTCATCGTCAACCCGGAGACATTCTCATCGATATAGTCCGTCAGACGCGAATCGAAGACGGTGTGGTAATAGCCGCACATCGCCTCCGGCTCGCGGGACACGATCGCAACATGCCCCAAGCCCGCCTCCCCGGTTACCCACCCCGAGCTGAGCATTCGCAGCGGCTCGGACGTGGTCACCAGAACGGTGAAGATTTCCTGCGTGATACCTTTCGGCCCCCGGAACCGCCACAACCGCTCCACGCCGCGCAGGGCGGCCTCCCCCGGAGAAACCTCGATGAACGGGACGCCACGGTCGACGATCCGGGCGACGATGCGGTCGAAGGTTTCATGGTCGTCTACGTGCCAACCCAAGGCCATGACGTCCTCGGCAGGGCCGCGTTGGATGAGGAAGCGGCACACACGGTCATCCAAACGGAAACGCAGGACGCCGGCCCCGAGCTCGTCCACATGCAGCCCGATGGCCTCGGCGCCGAACCGTCGTCAGTCGGTCAACCGCGCCGACTGAGCCACGACATAGCCCAGATGGACCGCGCCGAAGACCGATTCGTCGGTGTTGGGCCGCAGAAAGTCGTTCATCACCTCGCCGCCAGAAACGCGGTGGCCAGCGAGTTGAACAAGTCCGCACGCTCCCACTGCACCCAGTGGCCGGTGTTGGCCGCCGAGTACAGGTCGCAGTTCGGCATCGTGTCGGCGAGCATCCGACCCCCCTCCGGCCGATTCACCTTGTCCTCAGCCCCCCAGATCACCAGCGTGGGATGGGCGACCTTGCGCAGGCGCGAGTCGCGGGTGAAGTCCCTCCGCCACATCGTGCGCAGGGCGAGCGGCCCGGACGGACGACGCAGCGGCGGATTCGCGATCACGTCGGGGTCGAGGCCGGCGCGGTAGCGTTCGTCGATGATCTCGTCGGTGATCGCGCTTGCGTCGAACACCAGATAGTTCCTGATGAACCGCGCGATTTTGTCCCGGCCCTGGCCGCTGCCACCGTAGTAGCCCAGCAGCTCCTGCAGGCCTTTCGTCGGCAACGCGCGGGTGGTGCCGATCCCGCCCGGCCCCATCAGGACCAAACGATTCACCTTCTCCGGCCGATCCATCGCCAGCCGCAGCGCCGCCGCACCACCGTAGGAATTGCCGACCAGATGTGCCGAGGCGACGCCGAGTTCGTCCAGCAAGCCCCCGACCGTCCGCGCGAGATCACCGAACGGATCGGACTGATCGATGTGTTTCGTCGACCATCCGTACCCGGGCAGGTCCGGCACGATCACGCGGAAATGCTGCGCCAGCGCGGCGAGGTTGCGCGAATAGTTCGACAGGCCGGACGCGCCCGGCCCGCCACCGTGCAGCAACACCACCACTGGACCTGACCCGGCCGCACTGAAGAAGATCTCACGCTCGCCGACCCGGATCATCCGTCCGGACACGACGCCCTTGTCGATGCTTGTCACAGCTACCACCTCCACGTCCATGCTGATCAAATCATCAGTTACGATCAAATACTCTATCAAGAGGTAAATGATGAAAATGTCAGAATGTGGGGGCGTTGGTCTCCCAGAAGGAGCGCAGCCGCAAGAAGGCGGAACGGCACGCCGCTGGTTCACGCGTTGCTCGGGAACCCCAGGTCGATCTGGCTCTCCGAGGCGTCCGGCCAGCGGGTCGTGACGACCTTGCTGCGCGTGTAGAAGTGGATGCTCTCGGGACCGTAGATGTGCGAGTCGCCGAACAGCGACTTCTTCCAGCCACCGAAGGAGTAGGCGCCAACCGGCACCGGAATGGGCACGTTGACGCCCACCATGCCGACCTCGATGTCGAATTCGAACTCGCGGGCGGACTTGCCATCTCGGGTGAAGATCGCGACACCGTTGCCGTAGAGATTGGCGTTGGTGAGCTCGACGGCTTCCTCGTAGGTGCCGACCCGGACCACCGACAGGACGGGACCGAAGATCTCGTCGTCGTACACCTTCATGCCGGGCCGGACGTTGTCGATCAGGCTCACCCCGATGAAGAAGCCGTCGGAGTCGAAGACCTGCTCGCGTCCGTCCACGACGACGGTCGCGCCTTCGGCGGCCGCACCGGCGACATAGGACGCAACCCGGTCCCTGGCCTCTTTACTGATCAGCGGACCCATCTCGGAGTTCGGATCGGTGCCCGCGCCGATGCGGAGTGCGCCGAGCCGCTCGGTGACCTTACCGACCAGGGTGTCGGCGATATCGCCGACCGCCACCAGCACCGACACCGCCATGCAACGCTCACCGGCGGAGCCATAGGCCGCGGAGACGGCGGCATCGGCTGCGGCATCGAGGTCGGCGTCGGGCATGACCACCATATGGTTCTTCGCCCCGCCGAGAGCCTGTACCCGCTTGCCGTTGCGGCTGGCCCGCTGGTAGATCGCTTCCGCGATCGGTGTCGAACCGACGAAACTCACCGCGGCGACTTCTTTGTCGTCGATCAGTGCGTCGACAGCTTCCTTGTCTCCGTGAACCACATTGAGCACACCGTCGGGAAGGCCTGCCGCACTGAATAGTTCGGCAATGAAGACCGCAGCGGACGGGTCCTTCTCGCTCGGCTTGAGGATGACGGTATTGCCACAGGCGATCGCCGAGGAGACCATCCACAGCGGCACCATGGCCGGAAAGTTGAACGGCGTGATACATGCGACCACGCCGACGGGCTGCTTGACCTGATGAACGTCGATTCCGCGCGAAACCTGCTCGGAATACTCACCTTTCAGCAGATGTATCAACCCTGCGACGAACTCGACATTTTCCATGCCGCGCGCGATCTCCCCCGCGGCATCGTCGAGCACCTTGCCGTGTTCGGCAGTGATGATGCGGGCCAACTCCTCCCGCCGCTCCGTCAGCAGCTGCCGGAGCCGGAAGAAGACATCCGATCGACGAGCGAGACTGGTTGCCCGCCAGGATGATCGGGCACCTTTGGCGACCTGGACGGCATCGGCGACCTCGGCGGCCGACGCCAATCCCACCTCGGCGGTCACCGCTCCGGTTGCCGGGTCGAAGACGGGACCGGTGCGAACGCTGGAATCGACGCGTTTGCCGTTGACGTAGTGCGGAATTCGAGTCATGCTCGGTGCCTTTCGGATTCGATTCAACCGACGGTCGGGTCGATGTGCTTGATGATCAGCGAGCAGTCGCGGCCGCCGAGTCCGGTGTCGATGAGCTCCTGAAGTTGGGCCGCGACGATGGTCGCGGTAGGCAACGGAGTGTTTGTCGACTCCCCGGCCCGCAGCGCGAGGCCGATATCCTTATTGGCCAGGTCTGCGGTAAAGGTTGGCGCGAATCCATTGTTCGCAGCGGAGGTTTCGACAATCCCGGGAACCGGATACCAGGTGCGCAGCGCCCACGAATCAGCGGAGGACACCGACGCCACGTTCCAGAACACCTTCGGATCCAGGCCGAGGCGATCGGCGAGCACCGCACCCTCGGAGCAGGCCGCGAGGTTGATCAGCAGCATCATGTTGTTACAGATCTTCGCGGCCTGACCGGAGGTGGCCCGCCCGGTGCGAATGATGTTGCCGCTCATCGCTTCGATGATTCCGGCGGCCGCGTCCACAGCGTCCGGCTCACCACCGATCATGAAGGTCAGAGTGCCCAGCGCGGCCCCGCTGGTACCACCGGACACGGGCGCGTCCACGAATCGGAAGCCACGCTCCCGGGCGGAGGAGTGCAGGAGCGCGGCCGAATCCATATCGATGGTCGAGCTGTCCACCAAGAGGGTCGAGTTCTCGGCGTGCGCGAAAACGCCGTCCGCGCCCTGATATACGGCGAGCACGTGTTCACCCTTGGGCAGCATGGTGAACACCGCATCCACCCCACGCACGGCCTCGGCGATCGACGCGACGGGTTCGACGCCGTGCGCCGCGGCCAGGTCGAGCGCTTCGGGGTTCAAGTCGTAGCCGTGGACTGTGTGCCCGTTCTTGATGAGATTCGCCGTCATCGGGGCGCCCATATGCCCGAGACCGATCCACGCGACTGTTGCCATCGCGGTGCTCCATCCTGATTCGAAGGGAATTCTGGCGTGATGCGAGCCACGCTATGGACCAATTCAGTGAAGATCAATGCAGTTCAACGCCCAGTTTTGCAGCAATGTGCTGCAAATTTGCAGGCAATGTGGTGAGGTTGCGCGATGCCCGTTCCACGCAGTGCCCCGGCCACCGGCCAACCCAGTCCCGACGATCTGCTGGTACTGCTGGCGGTGGCCCGGCTCGGCAAATTCTCCGCCGCGGCCGACGCACTCGGGGTGAACTCGACGACGGCGTCGCGGCGGATTGCCGCGCTCGAGAAGATCATCGGCGGGCGGGTGCTGGTGCGCGGATCCGGAGGCTGGGAGTTGACCGAACTCGGACGCGGCGCACTGGTGGTGGCCGAGGAAATCGAGAAGTCGCTACAGCAACTGGCGACCCCGCTGCAGGCGCGCCGCGAGGGGGTCGGCGGACTGGTACGCATCGCCGCTTCGGACGGGTTCGCCGCACATTTCGCGGTGCCCGCCCTGGCGCGGCTGCAGGAAGCCTATCCCCGGCTGTCGATCGAACTGATCAGCGCGACGCGTCGCGTCCAGCAGAACAGGTCCGGCGTCGACCTCGAGATCGTCGTCGGGCGGCCGAATGTCCACCGCGCGATCGGCCGCCATCTCACCGACTACTACCTCGGTCTCTACGCGAGCGACGAATACCTCGCGCGACACGGCAATCCGGGCAGCGTCGCCGACCTGGCCGACCATCGCCTCGTCTACTACATCGAATCCGCGCTGCAGATCGACGAACTGGATCTGGCCGCGAAATTGCTGCCGCATCCGAGGACCAGCATGCGTTCGACCAGCGTCTTCGCCCATGTCGAAGCCACCGTCGCGGCGACCGGGGTCGGCATTCTGCCGGTCTATCTGGCCGACCGGCGCCCGCAGTTGCGTCGGTTGCTGCCGGCCGAATTCAACCAGCGCATCTCGTACTGGACGGTGGCGCGGGAGGAAGCGCTGCGCAGTAATGCCGTCCGAGCGGTGCTGGAGGCGCTGCGTGCGGAGGTCCGCAGCCGCAGCCGCGAACTGCAGGGTGTCGGATGTTGATGGGCGGCACTTGGCCAGCGCCTGAGAACAGTCACAACGCCACACCCGGTGCATGGGCATGAGCGCCTTCCACCCTTGGCCGACAGTCCCGTGGACAACCCGAAGCCAGTCGAACGGTCTGTCAGATCCCGAGGGGAGGTGCTCGCCCACATTCTTTCTGTCAGGTGGTGGCGCGGATCGCTTTGGCGTCCTTACGCACTCCGAACGCGACGATGACCTCCGCGATGCCGAGTACGATCAGCCATACCCCGGCAACCAGGGTCAGCGTGGCCACCGAGCGCACCGGCCAGATGATCAGCACGACACCGGCGATGGCGGTCAGCACGCCCAAGAACGCCTGCCACCACCGGCCCGGCAACCCGGGCTCGGAGATCGCGGCCATCAGCAGCGCGACGCCACGGAACAGCCAGCCGATCCCGATCCACAGCCCGAGCAGCAGGATCGAGGTCAACTCGTCGCGGAAACAGAACACGCCGAGCCCGATGGACAGGACACCGCTGATGAAGGCCAGCACCCTGAGCCCGGCACCGGCCGGGGCACCGAAGGCCGCCACCAGCTGCAGAAAGCCGAAAATCACCAGGTAGATACCGAATAGGATGCCCGCGGCCACCAGTGTGGGCCCTGGCCACGCCAGAATCAGGATGCCAAGGATCACCGCGAGGATGCCGGTGACCAGAACGGATTGCCACGCACTGCGGGCAAGAGACTGCAGAGGACCCTCTAGCACGCTGTTCGTCGTCATGCCCTGATGCTATGCCGCATCACATAAGTTTACTGGACATTTGCTGCGAAAAGGGGCCTCGCTGTGCCGCGAGCACTTCGCGGCGACGAGGTCGAGCATCGAGGTTGGTGATGCCGTGGCCGAGGTCATCGACGCGGAGGTGATCGACAACGCCTTCGCGTCCACGTTTACCGCCTGACTGGTCGGGTAGTCATCCCTCAGTGACTCTCGTCGTGTGCGCCTCTGGGGTGAAAACGGGTGGGTCGAGTTGGTGAGGCTCGGGTGGCTAGGAGAAGAGGGTGGCGGTTCTGCTCGTGCTACAGGCACGCGGGCTCGGTGATCTACTCACCGCGGTCCCGGCCTTGCGCGCCCTGCGCCGCGCCAAGCCGCACGACCGCATCCTCTTGGCCGCCCCGCAGCGGCTGAAGCCCGTCGTGGACTTGATCGCGTCAGTGGACACCCTGGTGCCTACCGCCGAGCTCGGCAGTCTGCGCTGGCACGAGCCCGCCCCCGAACTCGCCGTCAATCTGCACGGCCCGAGCGCCGAGAGCATTGTCGCGCTGGCCAAAACGCAGCCGAAACGCGTGCTCACCTACCACAACTCGGCCTTCCCCGAGCTTCCCGGCCCCGAGTGGGAGACCGACATGCACGACGTGGACCGCTGGTGTCATCTGCTCGAATCCGACGGCATCGTCGCCGACCGCCGCAACCTCGGGCTGCTCCCGCCGGTATCGACAACCAGCCGCCGCGACTGCGTCGTCGTGCACGTCGGCGCGGGCGCCCCGGCCCGCCGCTGGCCACCGGACCGGTTCGCCGCGGTCGTCCGGCACCTGCTGGTACTCGGTCGCGAAGTCGTGCTCACCGGGGACGAGTACGAACGCGAGCTGGCGCTCGGGATCGCCGCGCGTGCCGGACTGCCCGTCAGCCGGGTGCTCGCCGGCGAGCAGAACCTCATCGAGTTGGCCGCAACCATCGCCGAGGCCGCGCTGGTGATCTGCGGCGACACCGGGGTCGCGCACCTGGCCACCGCGTTCGGCACCCGCACTGTCCTGTTGTTCGGCCCGACCCCGCCGCGCTGGGGCGGACCACCCCCACACCTGCTCGCCAGGCACGCCGTGCTGTGGGCGGGCCAGGTCGGCGACCCGGACGCCGACACCCCCGACCCGGGGCTGCTGCGGATCGGTGTCACCGAGGTGATCAACGCGGTCGACAAGCAGCTGAACAAACGGAAGGTGTCGAGCGCGGGCGCCGACGGCCGCAGGGCGGCCTACCGTCGCGTGGGCTGACCGAGCCGTCTCGCCCTTCCGGATGGCGACGCGTTCGCGGGCCGGCGGACGTCTGGGCGACGGGTGTATCGCGCAGCTCGCGGTGACCTGGGGCGGTCAGGCTGTCTCGTCCGTGGCGGTCTGCAGCGCCGCGGAATACGCGGCGATCGCGCTCGGCCAGAACTGCTCGAAATAGTCGCGGGCGTCGGCGAGGCCGCGCGGATCCAGGGAGTACAGCCTGCGGTTGCCATCGGGCCGCATCATGACCAGCCGGGCCGCGCGCAACACGCGCAGATGCTGCGAGACCGCGGAGCTGCTCACGCCGACCGCCTCCGTGAGGCCGCCGACCGAGCGCGGGGTATGCGCCAGCGCTTCGAAAATCCCGCGACGAGTCGGGTCCGCCAGCGCCGAAAGGGCGCGAACTCCGTTAGTCGCCACTCAAATAGTCTGATCACCCAGTGTTCCATCGGTCAACTCGACCCGGTGCGGAGTTTTCCCAGTTCGTGGCAGAGTCGAGCTCTATCATTACCTATTCGCGACAGGCGAACTGGGCTTTCTCTACCGGTGACGGTTGCCACAGGATTGCGGCAGGTGAATCGAACTCCCGTACGTTCATCCCCATGTCCGTGACCGTTCCGTTACCTTTCCGTCTCGGCGCGCCCCGGCTCCGCCGCCACCGCGCCATCACCCGCGTGGTTGCTGTGTCCGCGGTCGTCAGCGCGTCGATCGGCATCCTCGCCGCGGCCGAAGAGCGCAAGAACACCGACCCGGCCGCTCGCCTCGTCGCAGACAAGCTCACCGCGGGCGAGCTCGATACCGCCGCGGGCCAGTTCCGGTCCACCGCATTGCCCCCGCGCGAAGCACAGATTCCGCCGACCGCGCCGGATCCGGCGCTCTGGGAGCGGCACCGCATCGCACAGGAAGCCGCCCGCCCGAGAACCGTCCGGCCCGTCGGCGGTGTTCTCACCTCGAACTTCGGCACGCGCTGGGGCGCGATGCACGCCGGCCTGGACTTCGGTGACCCACTCGGCGCGCCCATCGCCTCGGTGACCGACGGCGTCGTGATCGAGGCGGGGCCCGCCTCCGGCTTCGGCCTGTGGGTGCGTGTGCAGCAGGACGACGGCACCGTGGGCGTCTACGGTCACGTCAACGACATCCTCGCTTCCGTCGGCCAGCAGGTCCGGGCGGGCGACACCATCGCGACCGTCGGCAACCGCGGCTACTCCACCGGCCCGCATCTGCACTACGAGGTCCACCTGCCCGCCAGCCAACCGATCGACCCGATGCCCTGGCTCACTGCCCGCGGCGTCGACGTCCTGCGCTGACCCGAGCACGTTCGCGGGGCGATGAGGGGCCCGCGAACTCGCTCGACAGACCGGCGACGCACACGTCGCCATCATCGGGCCGCGAACGCAACGGCGCGTTCGCGGCCCGACGGGTGTCCAAGGCCGGCGGCGTCGCTGTACGACGACGGGGGTCACTCGGATCGATGGCGATGCGGCACACGGGTAGCTGCCGCCCTTCGCACCGATACCGGGGTACTAGACGCGGATAGCGCTACGGCGGGACGCCTTCTCCCGGTGCCGATTCCTAGTTTCGGTCCATGCCCACAACACATTTCGCCACCGCACTGCGGAACCGACCACCGCGGCAGCGCGCGACCGCCGTGCTCCTGGGAAAAGCCGCACAGTTGCACCGCCCGCTGATGGGGACTGTCAGCGCGATGGCCGCGCTGGTGTTGTTCTCGCTCGCCGCGATGATGGTCGACGACCGTACACTGCTCGGCGAATCGGTCTGGCTCAAGCCGATGAAATTCGGCCTGGCGTTCTTCCTCTACAGTCTCACCCTGGCCTGGCTACTGTCGTTGCCGCACAGGGAAAGTCGCGCAACATGGTGGCTCGGCACCGTCTTCGCTGTGACCGGGTTCGTGGACGTCGGCTTCATCGTCCTCCAGGCCGCGCGCGGCACCTTCAGCCACTTCAACACCGAGGACGACCCGGTGAATTCGATCGGTCAGCTGGTGTTCGCCTCCGGGGTGCCCGGGCTGTTCTCGGCCAATCTGGGCATCGTGCTGATCCTGTCCTGGCAGCGACTGCTGGACCCGCCCACGGCGCGGGCCATCCACACCGCGCTGTTGCTGGCCGTCGGCGGGATGGGGCTGGGCTACCTGATGGGCTTCACCGGCAAGCAGCTGGTCCGGGACAGCGAGGGGCGGGTCGTGGAACTGGCCGCGGGGCACACGGTCGTGCCCGACTCCTCCGACCTCGCACCGCGCGACGCCGCCGGCATGCCGATCACACACTGGAGCACTGTCGGTGGCGACCTGCGCGTTCCGCACTTCGTGGGGCTGCACGCCATCCAGGTGATGCTGCTGGCGGCCGTCGGGCTCGCCTGGCTGGCGCCGCGTTACCGGTGGCTCGGCGCCGAGCGAGCCGGCGCGGCGGTTGTCGGCGTGCTGGCCCTGGGCTACACCGGTCTGCTTGCCATCGTGTTCTGGCAGGCGATGCGCGCCCAACCGCTGGTCCATCCCGACGGCGCCACGTGGGCGGCGTTCGGCGGACTCGTCGCAACCGTCGCGGTGTTGCTCGGCGCAGTGTATCTGCGCCACCGCGACACCCGAGTCGAGCACCCTCCCACGCCGGGTGCGCTCAGCGCAGGCGCTCCGCGTCGCGGGTGAGTTCGACCAGCGTCTTGCCGAGCATCGCCAGCTCCTCCGGCGTCGCGCCCTCGGCGATGGCGGTGGCGACGTCCTCGGCGGCGCAGCGGGCGGCGAACCAGCGGTCGGCCAGGCCGGCGGCCTCCTGGGCACTGAGCACCACCGAATCGTCGGGAATCCCGGTTCCCTTCAAGCTGCTGCGGTGTTCGTAGGCACGTTGACGACAGGACTGGCGGCAGTACCGGCGACGACGGCCGGCCTCCGACTCCACGATCTCCCGCCCACACCACAGGCAGGACAAGCGGCGCGACATGACGCAGAACACTAGCGGCTCGCGGCCCGTGATCGGCTCAGTGACCCCCGGGAACCGCCGCATGCTGGGCGCGGCGGGCCCAGAGCGCCGGTGCCACTACAATGAAGCGGTTGACCGCAGCCGCGTCGGGAACTATCGGCGCAGGCCCGATCGTTAGACATAAGGTCCAGCGAGCGCGTTGCATCCGTCCGGACACGGTCGCAGCGCACAAAGACTCGAGTACACAGGGAGAGGCACACCATGGCAGATCGCGTACTCCGGGGCAGTCGGCTCGGAGCGGTGAGCTACGAGACCGATCGCGACCACGACCTGGCTCCGCGGCGGATTGCCCGGTACCGGACCGACAACGGTGAAGAATTCGACGTCCCGTTTGCCGACGATGCCGAGATCCCGCCGACCTGGTTGTGCCGCAACGGTCAGGAGGGCGTCCTGATCGAAGGCACCAGCCAGGAGACCAAGAAGGCCAAGCCGCCCCGCACCCACTGGGACATGCTGCTGGAGCGCCGCAGCAAGGACGAGCTCGAGGAGCTGCTCAAGGAGCGCCTCGAACTGCTCAAGACCCGTCGCCGCGCCTGACTCGGTCAGCCGACACCGAACGGCCGCCGCATCTTTCGATGCCGCGGCCGTTCGCTTTTCGTTGTCCTCGTACCGAGGTCAGTGACTGGCGACCTTGCGGTAGCGCAGCAGCGCCAGCGGCACGGCCACCGCGAGAATCCCCACCGAGCAGGCCACCGCGTATTCGATGCAGTGCTCGGCCGCCCAGCCGGTCGGCGGGACGAAGGTGGGCGGAGCACCATTGTCGAACAGCTTCCGGCCCGCGGCCGAGACCGCGGTGATCGGATTCCATTCGGCAATCGTGCGCAGCGGGCCCGGCAGCGTCTCGGCCGAGATGAAGGCCGACGAGATGAACGTCAGCGGAAACAGCCAGATCAGTCCGGCGCTCTGCGCCACCTCGACGGTCGGCGACAGCAGGCCGGTGAGCGCGCCGACCCACGACATCGCGAATGCGAACAGCAGGATCACCGCGAATGCCAGCACAGCGTCGGCGACACCGCCGTTGATCCGCCAGCCGACGATGTACCCGCACCCGACCATCACGGCCAGGCTGAGGATGTTGACCACCAGATCCGACAGCGTGCGCCCCATCAGCACGGCCAGCCTCGACATCGGCAGCGCCCGCATCCGGTCGATAATGCCCTTCTGCAGATCTCCCGCCAGGCCGACCGTGGTGAACGCCGCGTTGAACGCCACCGTCTGCGTAAAGATGCCGGCAAGCAGGAACTCACGGTACTGGCTGCCGCCCAGCGAGGCGCCGAAGATGTAGGCGAACAGGAACACGAACATCAGCGGCTGGATCGTCGCGGTCACCAGCAAGGTGGGAACGCGCAGGATGGTCAGCAGGTTGCGATAGGCGACGATCGCACTGTCTCGGAACATCCGCAGTCGCGGTCCCGAGTCCGGTAGCGCCGCAGCCGTTTTCGACCCCACCCCCACCAGTGGGGGTTCTTCCCCGACCGCTGCCGTACTCACGACATGATCTCCTCTTGAACGTCGTCGATTTCCGGCTCCGCGACAGGCTCGCTGCCCGTTTTGCCGGTGAGGGAAAGGAATACGTCGTCGAGGCTGGGCCGATGCACGCTCGCGTCGACCACGCAGACACCTGCGTCGTCGAGCCTACGTAGCGCCTCGACCATGGTGCGTGAGCCGTCCCCGACCACCACCGACACCTCGTCGCCGCCCCCCTCGTGCGTCGGTTCGCCGACGCCGACCTGCGCCAGCACCGCGAGCGCGGACTTGGCGTCCTGGCCCGCGGCCAGCACGACGGTGAGACGATCACCACCGATGGAGGTCTTCAGCTCGTCGGCCGAGCCGCGGGCGATGACCCGGCCGTGGTCGATGACCGTGATCCGGTCGGCGAGCAGATCGGCCTCTTCCAGGTACTGGGTGGTGAGCAGCACCGTGGTGCCGTCGTCGACCAGATCACCGATGACGCGCCACATATCGAGCCGGCCGCGCGGGTCCAGACCGGTCGTCGGCTCGTCCAGCACCACAACGGCGGGCCTGGCGACCAGCGCACCCGCGAGGTCGAGCCGACGCGCCATACCGCCGGAGTAGGTGCCCGCCCTGCGGTGTGCGGCATGGTCGAGCCCGAGCACGCCGAGCAGTTCGGCCGCCCTGGCCGCCGCCTGCCGGGACGACATCCCGTACAACCGGGCCACCATACGCAGGTTCTCGTATCCGGACAGGTTGGCGTCTACGGCGGCGTACTGGCCGGACAGGCCGATCCGCCGCCGTGCCGCCGCGGGATCACGCAGCACATCGATGCCTGCCACCCGCACCGATCCGGCGCACGGCTTCAACAGCGTCGTCACGATTCTGACCGTCGTCGTCTTGCCCGCGCCGTTGGGGCCGAGCAGGCCCATCACCGTTCCGGTGGGGATCTGCAGGTCGATCTCGTCCAGTACGCGGACCCGGCCGTAGTTCTTGACCAGACCGCTCAACTCCACCGCCAAGCTCACCTGTGCGTCTCCTTCGTTTCCAGCCGCGCCCGCAGCACCGACCCGATGACCGCCAGCGCATCCGGCGTCGTCATCGCGGAGTGCCTGCAACGCAACTCGTGATCGTGGATGTCACCGGTGACGAACGGTCCCCAGGAGCCTGCACGCCGGTCCGGGTCGGCCCGGTTGATCTCGTCGTCGCCCGCGGTGAAAAACAGCAGATCGCCATCGAAGACGCGGGGCCGGAACCCGTGCGCCAGCACGGCGCCGTTGGCGTACCCGGCGTAAAGCCGCTCGAGATGCTCGATGGTGAGCGCCGCGAACGGTCCGGACCGAGACCGCAGCAGCTCGGCCGCGTCGCGCAGCGTCATCGTAGGATCGATTTCCACGCTGCCGAGTTCGTCGCTGCCGAACTCGCCGATGATCTCGGCGACGCTCGGGATCGCATGCTCTAGCCATTCGTCGGAGAGCTGGTAGCTGTCCATCATGGACAGGAGCGCGACCTCGTCACCCGCCTCCTGCAGCTGCACCGCCACCTCGTGTGCGATCAAGCCGCCGAGCGACCAGCCCAGCAGGTGGTAGGGCCCCTGCGGCTGGATCGCCTTGATATCGGCCACGTAGTGGCCCGCGGCCTCGGCGATCGAGTCGTAGTCGTCCTCCCCCGCGACGTGCGGGGCCTGCAGCCCGTACAACGGGCGGTCCGGCGCGAGGTGCGCGAGCAGCCCCGAGTAGCACCAGGCCAGACCGATCGCCGGGTGGATGCAGAACAACGGCGCCTGGCTTGCCGCCGTGCTCGGCCGGATCGGCAGTACCGGCTCCAGCGCGGCGGCCATCGCCGCGCCCGAGGAGGCACCCCCGCCATCCAGCTGCGCCGCGACGGCCGCAGGGGTCGCCTCGCCGAACATCAGCTGCATCGGCAGGTCGATGCCTGATTCCCGCACGTGCGCAATGACTTTCGTGGCCAGCAGCGAGTTGCCGCCGAGCTCGAAGAACCCGTCGTCCGCACCCACCGAATCCACGCCGAGCACCGCGGCGAAGGCCGCGCACAGCGCCGCCTCGGTCGGGGTGGATGGCGCGCGGTAGCCCTCGGTGGCGGTGAACACCGGCTCCGGCAGCGCCTTGCGGTCCAGCTTGCCCACCGGGTTCAGCGGCACCTCGTCGAGCAACATGATGGACTGGGGGACCATGTAGTTCGGCACCAGTCCGGCGAGGTGACCGGTCAGCTCGGCCACGGTGAGGGTGACACCTGCCCGCGCCTTCACATACGACACCAGCGCCGTCGTGCCCGCCGGGGTGCGGTGCCCGATGGTGGTGGAGAACGCCACCCCACCATGGCGCGCAAGCGCGGCGTCGACCTCGCCGAGCTCGATGCGGAAGCCGCGGATCTTGACCTGGTGGTCGGTGCGGCCGACGTACTCGATCTCGCGTGCCGAACCCGCCCAGCGGCCCG
This sequence comes from Nocardia sp. 2TAF39, assembly GCF_052114905.1. Lineage (NCBI taxonomy): Bacteria > Bacillati > Actinomycetota > Actinomycetes > Mycobacteriales > Nocardiaceae > Nocardia > Nocardia sp. 2TAF39. Next base: position 18,978 of record NZ_JBFRFQ010000058.1, on the reverse strand, counting down.
CGGACTGCCCGTTGTTCCGCGATCCGGACCACCACCGCACCAGATCGCCGGTACGGTACATCCGATCCCCCGGCTTCCCGAACGGATTCGCGACGAACCGCTGTGCGGTCAGCCCCGGCCGGTTCAGATAACCGCGGGCCAGCGCGCCGCCGGCCAGGTAGAGCTCGCCGGTCACGCCGACCGGAGCGGGATGCAGGCGTGCGTCGAGGATGGTCGCGTTGACACCGCGGATGGGGCCGCCGATGGTGATCGGCCCGTCCGGCGCCATCGGCTGCGAAATCACCGTGACGATGGTGGTCTCGGTCGGGCCGTACACGTTGTACAAGTTGCGGTTCGGCGCCCACCTGGTCACCAGGTCCGGCGGCAGCGCCTCGCCGCCGACCAGCACGTGCCGCAACTCGGTGACCCCGGTCGGATCGACCGTGCCGAGGGCGGAGGTCGTGATGAACGCGTGCGTGATCCGCTCCTCCATGAACACCCGGCGGAGCTCATCGCCACCGACCACGCCGGCGGGCGTGATCACCAGGGTCGCCGCGCCACCGAGGGCCAGCAGCAGATCCAGCATCGCCCCGTCGAAGCTCGGCGTCGCGAAGTGCAGCACGCGGCATCCTGGCCGGATGTCGAACCGGTTCGCGGTCTCGGCCGCGAAGTTGGACAACCCGCCGTGGGTGACCACGACGCCCTTCGGCGTGCCGGTCGAACCGGAGGTGTAGATCACGTACGCCGGGTTGTGGATGCGCAGCGGCACGATCCGCTCCGACTCGGCGATCGGCGCGTCCGACGAGTCGAGCACGAGCCTGCGGAACGCTGGATCGTCCAGGACGATCCACTCTGCGCCCTCGGGCAGCTCGTCGCGATACTCGTCCAGCGTGATGCCCAGCGTCGCGCCGGAATCCGAGAGCATGTGCGCGATGCGCTGCGCGGGGTACAGCGGGTCCACCGGCACGAACGCGGCACCGGCCTTGGCCACTCCAAGCACCGTCGCCACCGCCTCGATCGATCGCGGAATACCCAGCGCCACCAGCGTTTCCGGACCGACGCCGCGCCCGATGAGCACCCGGGCCAGCCGGTTGGTCCACCGATCCAGCGCGTCGTAGGTCACCTGCGTGCCGGCGGAGACCAGCGCGACCGTGGTGCGGTCGGCGTTCACCGCCCGCTCGAACACCTGGGGGAAGGTCACCGGACGATCGGGCTCCGCACCCCGCACCGGGGCCAGCCCCGACCATTCGGCGGGATCGAGCAGTTCCAAGTCGCCGACCGCGGTGGTCGGGTTCGTGGCGACCGCGGCCAGTAGCCTGGACAGCCGCTTGCCGAGCAGCTCGGCGGTCGGCTCGTCGAACAGGTCCGCCGCGTAGTTCACCGCGAGGCGGATGCCCGCCGGATCCCGTTCCGGTGTCCGCGATTCGGTCAGCGTGAACTGGAGATCGAACTTGGCGATGCCGATCTCCACGTCGGCCGCCTCGATCCGCAACCCGGGCAGGTCGAGCGCGCCCACCGGTTCGTTGCGCACCGAGAGCATCACCTGGAACATCGGGTGGTGCGCCKGGGACCGCGTCGGGTTGAACACCTCGACGAGGCGCTCGAACGGCAAATCCGAATTGGCGAACGCGTCCAGATCGGTGTCGCGCACGGTATGCAGCAGGTCGGCGAACCGGGCAGCCGGGTCGATCCGGGTGCGCAGGACAAGCGTGTTGACGAACATGCCGACCATCCGGTCCAGCGCCGGGTGGCCGCGACCGGCGATCGCGGTGCCGACAGCGATGTCGTCGGTCGCGGTGAGTCGGTGCAGCAACACCGCGAGTGCGGCGTGCAGCACCATGAACATGCTGACGTTGTTGCTGGTGGCGACCGTCTCCAGTTCCCGGTGGGTCACCGCGTCTACCGTGCATTCCACGGTGCCGCCCCGGTAGGACGGCGTGGGCGGGCGCGGCCGGTCGGCGGGCACGGTGAGCAGCTCGGGGATGCCGCCCAGGGTCCTCCGCCAGTAGGCGAGCTGACCGCTCACCGCCGAGTCCGGGTCGTCCTCGGTGCCGAGCAGGTCCTGCTGCCACAGCGTGTAGTCGGCGTACTGGATCTCGGGCTCGGCCCAGCCAGGGGCCGTGCCGGCGCGGGCTGCGCGGTAGGCGACGGCCACGTCGGCGGCCAGCGGCTCGAGTGACCAGCCGTCCATCGCGATGTGGTGTACCACCAACACGAGCACGTGCTCGTCGGTCGGGTCCGTCACCCCGCTATCGCGGTCGGGCGACACCGAGATCAGCGCGGCGCGGATCGGGACGGTGGTGGCCAAGTCGAATCCCGGTGCGGCGAAACTCCGTACCGCGTCGTCGACCTGGTCCGGCGTCATCGTCGCGACGAACAGGGTGATCGCGGCTTCGGCCGGCCCGAGGACGACCTGGGCGGGCGAACCGTCGGTCTCGGGGAACACCGTCCGCAGTGTCTCGTGTCTAGCCTGCACCGAGTGCAGCGCGGCGACCAGCGCGTCGACGTCGAGCTCGCCCTTCATCCGCAACACGACCGGGATGTTGTACGCGCCCGCCGACTGATCCGTCGCGCCGACATTGAACCGGTTCAGGAACCACAGCCGCTGCTGCGCGGGCGACAGCGGAATCCGCTCCGGACGGGCCCGGCGCACCAGCGCAGGGCGATCCTCGGCGCCGGTGGCGCGCGCGTCCAGCAGCTCGGCGAGCGCGGCAACCGTCGGCGTCGCGAATACCGTGCGCACCTCGAGTCGGACGCTCGTCGCCGCGGCGAGCCGGGCGACGAGTTGGGTTGCCAGCAGCGAGTTTCCGCCGATGTCGAAGAAGCTGTCCTCGGCGCGCAGTCGGGCAGCGCCGACCAGCTCACCCATCACCTCGGCAACCAGCCGCTCGGAGTCGGTACTCGGCTCGCGGCCTTCGGAATCGGAGGTGAACCGCGGTTCCGGCAGCGCCTTCGTGTCCAGCTTGCCGACCGGGGTGAGCGGAATGGAGTCCAGCACGGTGATGCTCGCGGGCACCATGTGCGCGGGCAGGCGGCGGGCAACCGCGGCACGCACCGCCTCGACGTCTACTCCGGCCTGCTGGTCGGCGGCCTGGATGTAGGCGAGGATCCGGTCCGCGCCCGCGATGCGGCGGAACTCGGTGTGCGCGAACCGCACGTCCGGGTGGTCGCCGAGCACAGTGGTGATCTCGCCGAGCTCGATGCGGAAGCCGCGCATCTTCACCTGGTTGTCCACGCGGCCGAGGTAGACGATGTCGCCCGCCGCGTTCCACCGCACCACGTCGCCGGTCCGGTAGATCCTGGCACCTGCCGGGCCGTACGGGTCGGCCACGAAACGCGCGGCAGTGAGCCCGAACCGGTCGAAGTAGCCGCGCGCTAGTGCCTGGCCGCCGAGGTACAGCTCGCCGGGCACGCCGACCGGTACCGGGCGCAACCGCTCGTCCAGCACGAGCGCGCTGGTGCCGCGCACCAGGCTGCCGATGGTGATCGGCTCGCCGGCCCGCATCGGCTCCGACATCGTGATGACGACCGTAGTCTCGGTCGGACCGTAGACGTTGAGCATCATCCGGCCGGGCGCCCAGCGCGCCACCAGACCCGGGGACAGTGCCTCGCCGCCGACCATCAGCGCACGTACGTGCGGCAGCGGCCAACGTTCGTGGTCGATGGTCGCCAACGCGGCCGTGGTCATGAAACCGTGGCTGACCCTCTCGCGTTCCATCAGCGCGGCCAGCTCGTCGCCGCCGTAGAAGTCCGGCGGGCAGATCACCATCGCCGCACCGGCGCCCAATGCGATCAGCAGATCCAACACCGCCGCGTCGAAGCTCGGCGTGGCGAAGTGCAGCGTCCGGGAATGCTCGTCGACCCCCAGTCGGTCCCTGATCTCGTCGGCGAGGTTCGACAGACCACAGTGGGTCACCGCGACGCCCTTCGGCGTGCCGGTGGACCCTGAGGTGTAGATGAGGTAGGCCAAGTCGGCCGGTTGGATGCTGCGCGGTCGCTCGAGGTCGTCGATCGGAACGTCCTCGTGCCTGTCCAGTTCGGCGACGAAGCCGGGATCGTCCAGCAGCAGCCATTCGGTGTCCCGCGCCGAGGCCGCGCGCAACCGCTCGGCGTGGGCGGCGACCGTGACGCCGACCGAGCAGCCCGAGTCGGTGAGCATGTGCTGGATGCGCTCGACCGGGTATTTCGGGTCGACCGGCACGAACGCGGCGCCCGACTTGGCCGCGCCGATCATCGTGACGACCGAGTCGTTCGAGCGGCTGAGCCCCAGCGCCACCCGCTTCCCCGGACCGAGCCCGCGCGCGATCAGGGCACGCGCCACCTGGCTCGAGCGTCGATCGACCTCGGCATAGGTGAGCGATGTGGCGCCCGCGCACAGCGCGGTGTGCTGCGGATATCGCTGCGCGGTTGCGGTGAAGTAGGCGGCCAGCGTAGCCGGCGGGCCGGCCTGGCCACCCACCGCCGGGGTGAACATGCGACGCTCGTGCTGGGTGCGAGCGTCGATGTCGCGCACCAGGATTCGCGGATCGGTGGTGACAGCGGCGAGCACTCGCAGGAACCGGTCGGCCAGTGTCTCGATCGTCATTGCGTCGAAAAGCTCTGTGGTGTATACGAATTCGAAGATATTGTCCGGTTCGCCGGTGCCCGCGTCGAAGCCGGTGTTCGCGACGCGCAGTTCCAAGTCGAACTTCGCCAGCGCGATGTCCACGGCCTCCGCACGCAGCGCGAGTCCGGGCAGCTCCAGCGTCGGAACCGGGACATCCGGCACACTCAGCGCCACCTGGAACAGCGGATGACGGCCGGACGATCGGGCGTCGCCGCCGAGCTCCTCCACGACTCGTTCGAATGGCACGTCGGAGTGCGCCATCGCGGCCAGCTCGGTGTCCCGGTCGGCGCGCAGCAGAGCGGCGAACGTCCGGTCCGGGTCCACGTCGGAGCGCAGCACCAACGTGTTCACGAACATGCCGACCAGCTCATCGAGCTTGGTGTCGGTGCGACCCGCGACCGGGGTGCCGATCACGATGTCGCGCCCGCCGGTGACGCTGCGCAGCAGCACCGCGAGCGCCGAGCGCAGCACCATGAACATGCTGACGCCCTGTTCCCTGGCCAGCGCGGCGAGGGCACGCTGCATCGGTTCGGGCACCATGAAGCGCACAGTCCCGGCCTGCTGTGTCGGATCGGAGGGCCGCGGCCGGTCGTAGGGCAGCGGCAGTTCCTCGGGCAGCTCCGCCAGGGCGCTCCGCCAGTACTCCAACTGGGTGGCCGCGACGCTGTCCGGATCGCTCTCCTCGCCCAGGCAGGAGCGCTGCCACAGCCCGAAGTCCACGTACTGCACCGGAAGTGGTGTCCACGACGGTGGATTCCCCTCGTGCCGTGCCACATACGCGGCCGCCAGATCCCGGGTCAGCGGCCCGAGCGACCACCCGTCCGCGGCGATGTGGTGCACCACTATGCCGAGCAGGTAGCGCTCGGACGAAGTGCGTAGCAACGACATGCGTAACGGCGTCTGCTTCGTGAGGTCGAAACCGGTGTGCGCCAACGCCTGCAGAGCGGCCTTCGCCTCGGCGTCGTCGATGTCGACCGGCACGACGTCCGGCATCGCCCGCTGCACCGGAAGCACCACCTGCTGGGCGCCGTCGACGTCCTCCGGGAATACGGTGCGCAGAACTTCGTGCCGCTCAACCAGGTCGGCGAGCGCGGCCCGCAGCGCGGGCACGTCCAAGTCGCCGGCGATGCGGATCACGAAAGCGATGTTGTATGCACTCGATTCGGGCGCATATCGGTTGAGGAACCACAGTCGCTGCTGTGGCAGAGACAATGGAATACGTCCCGGACGCGGCGTCTGCACAGCCAGCGCCGGCCGCTGCGTCCGGGGCGCCTGCACCAGCTGCTCGGCGACCCCGGCGATGGTCGCCGTCTCGAAGATCGAGCGCACCGGCAGCTCGACGCCGAATTCCGCGTACAGCGCGGCGGCGAGCCGGGTGGCCAGCAGCGAGTTGCCGCCCAGGTCGAAGAAGCTGTCCTCCGCACCGGTGACCGGGCGGCCGAGGATGCCGCCGAACACGCCGGCGACGCGCAACTCGACCTCGGTCCTCGGCGCGCGGGACTGCCCGACGGCCGCGAACACCGGCTCCGGCAACGCCTTTCGGTCCAGCTTGCCCGATGGCGTAACCGGGACCTCGTCCAGCACGGTGACCGATGCCGGCACCATGTAGCCGGGCAGCCGCCGGCGCGCGGTCTCCACGATGGCCGTGGACTCGACCGTCCGGTCGGCCGTGACATATGACACGAGCCGCGGCTGGCCGTGCTCGTCGGTGTGCACCACGGTCATCGCGAACGTGACACCGGGGTGCACACGCAGCACGTGGTCGATCTCGCGCAGCTCGATACGGAACCCGCGGATCTTGATCTGGTCGTCGGCGCGGCCGAGGAAGCGCAACTGCCCCGTCGGCTCGACCACCACCAGATCGCCGGTGCGGTACATGCGCTCGCCGCGTCTGCCGTGCGGGTTGGCCAAGAACCGTTGCGCGGTCAGGCCGAAGCGGCCGTGGTAGCCGCGGGCCAGGCCGGCACCGGACAGGTACAGTTCGCCCGGCGTGCCCGGCGGTACCGGATGCAGACGGTTGTCCAGCACGAATAGCCGCATGCCGCGCACCGGCATGCCGAGCGGCACCGGACGTCCCGGCGCCATCGGACCGGTCGCGGTCGCCGCGACGGTGGCCTCGGACGGTCCGTACATATTGTGCATGCGGTGTCCGTCGGTCCAGGTCTCGACCAGCTTCTCGGAGCAGGCGTCACCACCGACGATGACCGACTGGAGTTCGTCGAGCCCCGCATTCGGCACAGTGGCCAGGGCGGCCGGCGTGACGAAGGCATGGGTCACCCGCTCCTCGCGCAGCAGCGTGGCCAGCTCGGTGCCGCCGTACATCCCTGCCGGCGCGATCACCATTGTGGCGCCCGCCGCAAAGCCGAGCAGCATCTCCAGTACCGACGCGTCGAAGCTGGGCGAGGAGAAGTGCAGCGTCCGCGCCGAATCGGAGACGCCGAACAGGTGGGTCTGCTCGCTGGCGAGCGAGGCGATGCCCGCGTGTGTGACGACCACTGCCTTCGGCGTACCGGTCGAGCCCGAGGTGTAGATGAAGTATGCCGGGTGACTCACCCGCATCGGGTAGTGCCGCTCGTCGTCGGTGATCGCACCCGTCGAGTAGTTCGTGAGTTCGTCGCCCAGTTCGTCGGAGCCGAGCACCAGCCAGTCGACGCAGGTCTTGCGGTGCTTACCCTGCGGCGCGGGCCAGGCGGGCATGGCGGCCAGGCAGTCGGCGTCGGTCAGGCCGAGCATTGCGCCGGAATCATCGATCATATGTTCGATCCGCGCACCGGGGTAGCTCGGATCGATGGGCACATAGGCCGCACCGGTTTTCGCGACCGCCCACACCGCGGTGATGGCGTCGAGTCCGCGCGGCAAGGCGATCGCGACAACCATCTCGGGGCCGGCGCCGTGCTCGATGAGGGCGCGCGCCAACTTGTTCGACCGCTCGTCGAGCTCACGGTAGGTGGTGTCGGTGCCGCGGTAGCGCACCGCCACCGCGTCCGGCAGCCGGACGGCCGTGTCGGTGAGCAGCTTGGCCAAGGTGATCGGCGCCTCGGCGGGCCCGCCCGCGATCGGCACCAGGTTCGCGGTTTCCCTGCGGTCCAGGATGGCGAGGTCGCCGACCGGCATGCCCGGTGCGGCCACGCCGCCGTTCAGAACCGCGACAAACCTGCGTGCGAACGACTCCACGGTGCGCTGGTCGAAAACGTCGGTGGCATAGCCGAATTCAGCCGACAACGGTCCGTCGGTGGCATCATCGTGCACGACCAGCTGCAGGTCGAACTTGGCGATGTCCGAGGAGATCGGCAGCACCGCGGCGCGCACACCGGGCAGGTCGATGCGCAGATCCGGCGCGCGATCATAGGACAGCATCACCTGGAACAGCGGGTGGCGGGCTGCGGTGCGCTCCGGGTTGACCACCTCGACCAGGCGCTCGAACGGCACGTCGGCATTGGCGAACGCGTTCAGATCGGTCTCGCGAACCACGTCGAGCATGCGGTCGAAGCCAGCGGCCGGGTCGACCTCGGTGCGCAACACGAGCGTGTTGACGAACATGCCGACCAGATCGTCCAACGCCGGGTCGGAGCGGCCCGCGATCGGGGTGCCGATCGCGATGTCGGTGCCTGCGCACAGTCGAGACAGCAAAGTGGCCAGTGCCGCGTGCAGCACCATGAACATGCTCACGCCGCGTGTGGCCGCGAGTTCACTTGCGGCACGGCGGATCTCGGAGGCAATGGTGAACTCGACCCGGCCGCCCACGGTGGACCTGCGCAGCGGACGCGGGCGGTCGAGCGGAAGGTCGAGCTGGTCGGGCAGTCCGGACAGTGCCGAACGCCAATAGGTCAGCTGCCGGCTGAGCGCGCTGGCGGGATCGGACTCCTCGCCGAGCAGCTCGCGTTGCCAGAGCGCGAAGTCGGCATACTGCACCGGCAGCGGCGTCCACTGCGGTGCCGTGCCGTTCGCGCGAGCGGCCACCGCCGTCATCAGATCTCTGGCCAGCGGCGCGATGGACCAGCCGTCACTGCAGATGTGGTGCAGCACGACGAGGAACACGTGCTCGTCCGGCCCGGTGCGGTACAGCGCGACCCGGATCGGGGCCTGGCTTCGCAGGTCGAAACCGTGTCCGGCGTAGTCGGTGGCCAGCGCGGCCACGTCGGCGCCGGTGGCGTCGATCGGGCCGAGGGTCAGCGGAATCTCGTCGGTCGGGTGGATCAGCTGGTAGGGCCCCTCCGGCGACTCCGGGAAGGTGGTACGCAGACTCTCGTGCCGTTCGATCACGTCGAACAGGCCGGCGCGCAGTGCCGACACATCCAGCGGACCGTCGACCCGAACGGCCAGCGGCATGTTGTACGCGGCGGCGTGCTCGGCGAACCGATTGAGGATCCACAGCCGCTGCTGTGCCTGCGACAGCGGAATCCGTTCCGGCCGCTCGGAGGGCACCAACCGCGGCGAGGACGCATCGGGGGTCTGCATGGCGAAGCGGTGGGTGAGGGCCGCGATCGTCGAGGCCTCGAACAGGTCGCGGATGGTCAGCCCGGTACCGAGAGCGGTGTTGATCCTGGCCACCGCGCGTGCGGCGACCAGCGAGTTGCCGCCGAAGTCGAAGAAGCTGTCCTCGACGCCGACCTCGTCGGCGTCGAGGACCTCCGCGAAGATTCCCACGAGGACCCGCTCCACCTCGGTGCGCGGCTCGACGATCGGCCGGAGCGGACGCGAGCCGCCGACCGGCGACGGCAGCGCCTTGCGATCGATCTTGCCGTTGGCGCTCAGTGGTAAATCGTCGAGCTCCATCAGCGCGGACGGGATCATGTACCCGGGCAGCCTGCGGCGCAGGGCGGTGAGCAGCGCGGCCGTGTCCAGACACGTCTCGCCCGCGCCGTGCTTCGCCGCGACGACGTACGCCACCAGCTCGTCGCCGGTGCGCCCGGTGTGCGCGACGCAGACTGCGCGCGCGACCCGCTCGTCGTCGAGCAGCGCCGCCTCGACTTCGCCGAGCTCGATGCGCAGACCGCGGATCTTGACCTGGAAGTCGCTGCGGCCCAAGTACTCCAGCACGCCCGGCTCTGTGCCGGAGCGGCCGAGCTGCCAGCGCGCCAGGTCGCCGGTGCGGTACATCCGCGTGCCCGGCATGAACGGGTTGGCCACGAACCGGTCCGCGGTCAGCCGCGGCTGGCCCACATAGCCACGGGCCAGCTGGACACCCGCGAGGCACAGTTCGCCGACAGCACCGGGCGGGACCGGCCGCAGCCGCGAATCGAGCACGTAAGTCTGGGTGTTCCACACCGGCGAGCCGATCGGGACATTGCTCGGGTCGTCCGGGCACGGCCAGTAGGTGACGTCGACGGCGGCCTCGGTCGGGCCGTACAGGTTGTGCAGCTCCGTTCCGCCGAGCACCGCGTGGAAGTCCCGGACGGTCGCGGCAGGCAGCGCCTCGCCGCTGCAGAACACCCTGCGCAGGCCGGTGCAGTCGTGGACATCGGTGTCGGTGACGAACACCGAGAGCATGGACGGCACGAAATGAGCTGTTGTGATGTGCTTTTCGGCGATTATCCGGGCGAGATACGTCGGATCGCGGTGCCCGTCCGGCGCGGCGATCACCAGCCGCGCGCCGATCTGCAACGGCCAGAAGAACTCCCACACCGAGACGTCGAAGGTGGCCGGCGTCTTTTGCAGTACCGCATCGGTCCGGTCGATCGGGTACTCGTGCTGCATCCAGCGCAAGCGGTTGACGATCGCGGCGTGCGCCACACCGACGCCCTTGGGTTTGCCGGTCGAGCCGGAGGTGAAGATGACGTAGGCGAGGTGGTCGGGGCGCAGCGCGCTGATGCGGTCGGCGTCCGTGACCGGCGCGCCGTCGAATTCGGACAGGTCCAGCATGTCGATGGCCAGCTGGGTAGCGACCGCGGGCAGCTCGAGCTCGTCACGGTCCGCGGTGAGCACACACAGCGGCTCGGCGTGGCGCACGATCCGCCCGATCCGATCGGCGGGGTGCTCGGGGTCCAGCGGCAGGTAGGCCGCACCCGCCTTGACGATCGCGTACATGCCGACGACGAGGTCGAGGCTGCGGCGCAGGCACAGGCCCACCGTCGTCTCCGGTCCGGCGCCGCGCGCGATGAGAAGCCGAGCCAGGCGGTTGGATCGCTCGTCGAACTCGGCATATGTGAGTACCTCGTCACCGAACTCGAGCGCGACCGCGTCAGGATCGGCGGCGGAGCGCTCGGCGAACAGGCTCGCGAGCGTACCTTCCTGCTTCGGTGCCGCGGTGGCGTTCCACTCGCGAAGTACCCGTTCGCGCTCGGCGTCGGTGATCGCGACCAGCGATTCCGCGGGCGTTTCCGGATCGACGTCCAAGAAGCGGCCCAGGAAGTCGAGGTAGCGCGCGTGGTGCACGCTGACCTCGTTCTCGCCGTACAACTGCGGGTTGGCCTCGAAGTCGACGTGGATGCGGCCACCCGCCCCGTTGTAGAGGTTGATCGACAGATCCTCGACCGGGCCGGTGGACAGCACGTTGAGCGAGCCGACCAGGCTGCCGAACCGCAACTCGTCGTGGAACAGCATGATGTTGACCATCGGCCCGAAGAATCCGCGTGCGTCCCGGGAGTAGCCGCAGTCGCGGCGGATGTCGTCGTGCCGGTAGCGCTGATGGCGCAGTGCGCCGGTGATCTGCAGCTCGACCGCCTTTACCAAGTCGCCGACCGTGGTCTCGTCGTCGAATTTCAGCCGGATAGGCACGACGTTGGACACCACGCCCGCCGAGCGGCGCAACGACACCGTGGTGCGCGCCGAGACCGGCAGGCTCAGGACGACATCCCGGTTTCCCGTGACCGACCGGACGTAGGCGCCCAGCGCCGCGACGAACAGCGCCGAGTCGGATGTTCCGTATGCGCTGGTCGCCCCCTCCACGGCGGCCTGGCATTTGTCGTCGAGTACGGCGGTCGCCAGCCGGCGGCCCGCATCGTGGGTGGCCGCGGTGACCGTGACACCGCCCAGGCTCATCGGCTCGCCGACACCTTCCAGCTGCGCGAGCCAGTACTCGCGATCGCTGCGGAACCGGCTGGAGTCGCGGTAGCGCACCTCGTCGGCGTAGATCTCCGCCAGCGGAGTCGCACGTGAAACAACCGGTTCTTTCTGGTTCTCCAGGGCGCTGTAGATCTCGGCCGTTCGGGTCAGCGCGTTCATCGCGCCGTAGCCGTCGATGACGATGTGGTGGCCGCGGGCATACCAGATGTAGTCGGCATCGCCGATCCGCAGCACGATGTTCGTGGTGAGCGGGTCGCGGTCCAGATCGATCGGCGAACTCGCGTGCTCGTTCATCCAGCGCAGCGCCGCCGCGTACGGGTCGGCCTCGGAGCGGAGGTCGATGCGGCCCCATCCCGGCCGGTGGACCGGATCGACCAGCTGATACGGAATGCCGTCGATCTCTACCAACCGGACCTGGCCGACCTGGGTCTCGGCGCCGAACCGCTCGATCGCGTACAGCAGACGCCCGGCGTCGAGATCACCGTGGATCTCGACGTACTGGGCGATGGTCAGCGGTACGTCGGGGCGGATGCGCTGCGCGTACCACAGGGCCGTCTGCGCGGGTGACAGAGCAAATGGTTGTGCCGAAAATTCGCCAGATGAACATTGGTCGACGCGATCAGTGGCCAATGAACTCATCAATCACTCCGTTCTGCCGCTATTGACGCAATCCCCGAGCACCACCACAGCAAGCGCGCCCGCGCCACCGCAGGGACGTATCCACGCCCTATGATTCGGAGCCTCACATCGGCTGGATTGCCGGCGTTTTGGATTTGTTTCACATCCAACGCCCTTGGCAGAAGGCCACTTTGGTTGGTTACATTTCTGCAAACTTCGCGATTTCACGGCATGAAGTGGAAGAAAAACCAGGCCTGACCGTAGCCTTTCGTCAGATCACCCGACCCGCCCAGCGTCCTGGCGAACGGCGCGCAACGCCATGCCGCACCCATTTTCCGGGCGGGCAGGGGCTAGAACATACCCAATGTTCGGTTAGCGCTGTGTGGGTCGGGCAGCCGACCGACCGGCGCCGGCCTCGTCGGTCGGATCAGCGTCGCGCGCAGATCTCCGCCGGGTGACAGCAACCAGCACGGCGGCAGCGGTAAGAATAGCGAACACTCGCTCCGGCGCGGGCCCAATCCGTGTCGCCAGCGTGTTGCTGGTGCGCAGCGGGAGTTCCGCGACCACGGCGGCCGGCACGAACAACGGGGTTTCCTGCCGCACGCTGCCGTCGGCGGCGATCATCGCGCTGACCCCCGACGTGGCGGCCACGACCAGCGCCCTGCCGTGCTCGACGGCACGGATGCGCGACATGGCCAGCTGCTGGTAGGTCATCTCGCTGTCACCGAAGGTCGCGTTGTTCGTCGGCACGGTGAGCAGTTGGGCACCCGCGCGCATCGCGTCCTCGAACGCCCGGTCGAAGGCCACCTCGTAGCAGGTGGCGACGCCGATGTCGACGCCGGCCGCATGCACCACGCCGTCGCCGTCGCCCGGCACGAAGTATCCCGCCCGGTCGGCGTACTCGGAGAACAGCCGGAAGAAGCCGCGCATCGGGAGGTACTCGCCGAAAGGCTGGATGATCTTCTTGTCGTGCCGCTCACCCGGGCCCGCCGCGCCGTTCCACACGATCACCGAATTGGTCGTGGTCCGATCGGAGTTCACCAGCACCGCACCGACCAGGATCGGTGCTCCGATCTGCTCGGAGGCCGAAGTGATCAGGGCGGCGGCATCGGCATTGCGGAGCGGATCGATGTCCGAGGAGTTCTCCGGCCAGATGACCACGTCGGGTTTCGGCGCACGGCCCGCCGCGACGTCCCTGGCCAGCTCCTCGGTGCGCCGGACATGGTTGTCCAGCACGGCGCGCCGCTGCTCGTTGAAGTCCAGTCCGAGCCGAGGCACACTTCCCTGGATCGCGGCGACCGTGATCGTCCGTTCGCCCTCCTCCGGGCCGGGCAGCGCAGACCTGAGTAGCAGTCCGGCGACGGGCATGATGACCAAAGCAATTGCCGCGGTGCCCACACCGAGCCGTGTGGTCGAAGCCGATGCACGGTTGGCGACCGCACCCGGCACCCCCGTCCCGGCCTCGATGACGTCGTTCGTTCGGCCCACACCACCGGACGTCCGGCTCGACCACAGCTGTCGCAACAGTGCGGCGGCCCCGGTCCCGGTCAGCGCCACCGCGAATCCCACCAGCGGCGCGCCGCCGACCACGGCCAGCGGCAGGAACCACCCGTCGGCTTGGCCGAATGCCACACGGCCCCAGGGAAATCCACCGAAGGGAAAGCTGGACCTGGCCCACTCCGCCGTCGTCCAGGCCAGCGCAACCCACAGCGGCCAGCCCGGCAGTGCGCTGACGAGCCGGGCGACCAGGCCGAATACGCCCAGGTACACCGCGCAGACGGTGGACAGCGCCAGCCACGGCAGCGGCCCGACATAGATTCCGGTCCATGGCAGTAGCGGAACGAAAAAGCCCAGACCAGAGAGGAACCCGTAACCGAAGCCCGCCCGCAGACGTCCGTTCCCGCGCACGATAAGGGTGAGCACCGCGATGCCCAGGGGTGCGAGGAACCACCACGGCCGAGGCGGGAAGCTCCCGAACAGCAGCAGCCCGGCGAGGATCGCCACAGCCGACCGCGACAGCACCGGATACCGGCGCAGCGCGGTGGACACCGACCGCCATACCTCTGCCGCTCGCTCGCGCGGCCCCGCGCCCGACCGTTCACGCGGCATAGATCGTCGCTCCTCGGTGCACGGTGCGAAGGCAGGTCGGCAGCGGTGAATCCGAATCCAGCGGAGGCAATCCCGGGACGCGCGATCGCGGATCGGTGGACCAGCGCTGGACCGAGTCCGCGGCTGCGGCGACGACCAGCTCGGCGGCGTCCCAGACTGCGTAGGAGGCGGGAGCGCCGGGAACGAGGGTGCCCGCCACGCCGTCCCGGACTCCGCCCGCACGCCAGGCACCGCGCGTAGCCGCGGCGAAGGCGGCACGTGGGGACAGACTGTGCCCCGATGTGCGGTGGGTGGCCGCGGCGCGCACCGCCGACCACGGGTCGAGCGCGGTGACCGGGGCATCGGAGCCGATCGCCAACGCGACACCGGCGGAAGCCATGGCGGCGAAGGGGTTCAGCGTCGCGGCGCGGTCGGCGCCAAGACGCGCGGCGTACATGCCGTGCCGGCCGCCCCATGCCGCGTCGAATCCCGGTTGCACGCTGGCGATCACGCCCCAGGCAGCGAGTTTCGCCATGTGCTCGGCGTCGATCAGCTCGGCATGTTCGACCCGGTGTCCGAGGGCGGCGACGGCGGGGCCGCCGAGTTCGGCGGCGACCCGGCCGAAACCGGTGACGATCGCGTCCATGGCGGCGTCGCCGATCGCGTGGAAGCCTGCCTGGATGCCTGCGGTGGTGCAGGCGCGGACGTGGTCTGCGATGGCCTCGGCATCGAGATAGCTTCGGCCGGAACCGGACTCGTCGGCGTACGGTTCCCGCAGCCACGCAGTGTGCGAGCCGAAGGAACCGTCTACGAAGAGATCGCCGCCCAGCGCCTGCACACCGAGATCCTCGACCAGTGCACGCGCCTGCTCGGCGCTGCGCACCGCCTCGCCCCAGTACGCCCGGACCTCGACGCCGTGGTCGAACTCGAGCAGTTCGCGAACGTCGTTCCGCCCCGCGATCTCCGGGCCCGCGCACTCGTGCACCGCGACGATGCCGTGGCCTGCCGCGTGGTCCAGCGCGGCCGCGCGCGCCCGATCGCGTTGCGCCCCCGACAGACTCGCGAGGACGGCGGAGCGCACCAGATGATGGGCCGCGGCGCGCAAGGGCTCGCCGCGGGTGAACCCGTCGGTCGAGGTCAGTTCAGGCAGGGTAGCCAGCAGCGCCGAGGACGCCACGGCGGAGTGCGCGTCCACGCGCGAGAGGTAAACGTGCCGACCGGCACCCGCCGCCCCGTCGATCTCCTCGGCCGTGGGCGGCCGGCCCTCCGGCCACGTGGTCTCGTCCCAGCCGTCCCCCAGGACGGCACCCTCGGGCCGGGCGGTGGCGAACTCGTGCAGCAGCCGCAGGCAGTCCTCCAGCGAACGGGCGCCCGCCAGATCGAGGCCGGTCAGCTTCAAGCCCAACGCGGTGACGTGCACATGCGGATCGACGAACGCGGGCGCGACGAAGGCACCGTCGAGGTCGATGATCTCGGCATGCGGATGCAGCGCGCGTCCCGGTTGTTCGGCGCCCAGCCAGACCACGGTCCCGTCGGTCACCGCCATCGCGGTCGCGTCGGGTGAACTCGCACTGTAGAAACGACCGCCGATCAGCAACTGGGTACTCACGAGGCACCAGTCTGCCGTATGCCCGACTCCGAGGTTCCAGTCAGCCGCTCAGTGCAGCGGCGGGGACAGATCCTCCGGCTGGGCCAGCACCGCCATCACCTCCGCATACTTCGGCGGCGCGCCGCCTGCTCCGCTCGACACCGTGAATGCGCAGCCCGCATCCACGGCGATCAGTTCCAGCCGCAACGCCGCAGCCGTGAAACCGGAAATCGATTGTCCCGCAGCGGCCGCCGCTTGTCGTACCGCGGCGGCCAGCTCCTCGCTCACCGTGACGGTGAGTTGCTCGGTGGCCATCGCGACACGATAGCCCTTCGGGCGGCAATGCGGAACCGGTCGGCGCGGACTTCACATGCTCAGGGCCGGGTGAGCGCGCGCCGGGCGTTGCCCTGCCCGTCGTCGTACCACTGTTGCACCACCGTGCCGTCGATCACCTCGTCGCCGTCGATGACGACACCGCGGTAGGGCGCGGCGGCGGCGAGCCTGCCGAAGCGTCGCGCGGCGAACGCCGTGACCAGCGGACGCACCAGGAAACGTGTCGGAGGCAACAGCAGGAGCAGGCCGAACAGCGAGGTGACCAAGCCGGGCACGAACATCAGGAATCCGCCCGCCGCGACAAGCGCGCCATCGGCGACGGCGGTGCCCGGTGCGATCTCACCGCGACCGGCCCGCCGGAACTGCTCGAACACGCGCCGCCCCTGCGAGCCGACCAACAGCATGCCCGCGGCGGATCCGGCGATCAGCAACAGGATGGTCGGTACGACACCGAGCAACTGACCGACCGCGACCAGCGCGGCGATCTCGACGATGACATACAGCACGAACAACAGGGCAGCCATGGCGATCCTTTCGGACGATCTACCCCTGTCAACGCCCAGCGTCCGCGTTTTTCTCCCGGATCAGCCTGATAGGACGCTGAGACCCGGCCGCACGTCAGCCGCCGGGGCGCACCAACCCGGTCTCATAGGCCAGGACGACCGCCTGAACCCGGTCGCGCAGACCGAGTTTGGTGAGCACCCGGCCCACATGCGTCTTGACCGTGGCCTCCGACAGATACAGCTGCCCGGCGATCTCGGCGTTGGAGCGCCCCGCTGCGATCTGTTCGAGCACCTCACGCTCACGAGCGGTGAGCACGTCGAGCACGCCGGGGTCACGCATCCGTGCCGGATCCTCGGCGATGAGCCGTCCCAGCAGACGCTTGGTGACCTTCGGCGAGACCACCGCGTCACCGGCGGCGACGCTGCGGATAGCCGAGATGAGGTCCTCCGGCGGCGTGTCTTTCAGGAGGAATCCGCTCGCGCCCGCGCGCAGCGCACCGAGCGCGTGCTCATCCAGGTCGAAGGTCGTCATCACGAGCACCCGGCTGCCGTGCCCGGCCTCCACGATGTGCATGGTGGCGGCGACCCCGTCGACGACGGGCATCCGCACATCCATCAGCACGACATCGGGCCGCAGTTCCGCCGCCTTGGTGACAGCAGCGGCACCGTTGGCAGCCTCGCCGATCACCTCGATGTCCGGGTGCGCGCCGAGCACCATTTTCAGCCCCATACGCATCAGTTCCTGGTCATCGACAACGAGAACGGTGATCGGCACGACCCCAATCTAACGTGACCGCTTGCGCGTCCCTCTCGACCTGCGGCGCTTCGAACCGGCCCAGGTGCCCGAACCCCGGTGTTGCCGTAGCCGGATCCTGATGGGAGGCAACGGTCTACGCACGGCCACCACATCGCCGACGACGCGACCGCGATCATTCCGTCGGGCCGGGCCGCAGCGGGATACTGGCGCGCACCCGCCAGGCGCCGTCGGAATGGCGGCCCGCGTCCAGGCTGCCGCCGAGCACGGCAACGCGTTCGCGCATCCCGACCAGGCCGAGCCCGCTGCCCTTGATCCGGTTGGCCGATTCGTGCAGCGGCAGGCCGCCGGTGTCGGTGACGTCGATCAGAACGTCGGAGTCGGTGCGGCGGACGCGAACCCACGCCTTCGGGTGCGGACCTGCGTGCCGCAGCGTGTTGGTCAGCGACTCCTGCACGATGCGATGCACGCCGAGGCTCACCTCGGGCGCGATGTCGTCGAGTTCGCCAGTCAGCTCGAGCTCCACGGCCAAGCCGGTGCCGCGCATCATCTCCACGACCTTGGCAATGCCCGCGGTGCCGTGCTGGGGCAGCTGGTCGGGCGCGTGCTCGGTGCGTAGCAGCGCCACCGTCCTGCGCAACTCCCGCAGCGCCTCGCGACCGGTGCTCGCGATGGTGGTCAGCGCCTGTTCTGCGGCGTCCGGCTCGCGGCGCAGCGCGTATTTCGCCCCGTCGGCCTGCACGATGATGACGCTCACCGCATGCGCGACCACGTCGTGCAGTTCGCGGGCGATGCGGGTGCGTTCAGCCGAGACGGCGTCGTGCGCGCGGCGCTCCTTGTCGTAGTCGGCGACCGCCAGCCGGGCGGCGACCTCGGTGTCGTAGGCGTGCCGGGCGCCGACGAATTCCGCGAGCGTCCAGCACAGCGCGAAGAACATGACCGTGAAGATGATGTCGGACCCGTCAGGTTTGGCTATCGCCGCGATCGACAGTGTGACGTCCACCACCAGTCCGAGCCCGTACCACAGCCCCTCGCGCCGCCCGACGTAGGCGACCAGCGTGTAGAGCATGATGCCCTGCGAGAACAGCGCGATGTGGTCGGCTCGGTCGGCGGAAAGGTAGCCGACCAGCGACGTGGCCATCGACAGCGCGAGCGTGCAGACCGCCATGGCCCTCGGGTACACCCGGCGCAACACCACCGGCAGCGGAAGCAGCACACCGATGGCGAGATAGGCGATCTTGTTGTGCGCGTTGCCGACACCGAGGATCTCGAGCAGCAGGAGCATCGCCGCCAGCACCGAATCGGCAATGACGGGTTTGCCGCGAAGCCACAGACTGAACCGACGCACGAGCTCAGCCTAGATGAGTTATTCCAAGGGGTTGGCGTGTATGGCGGGCCGGTCGCCCGTGTTGGTGGGTGACGGGTTGGTTGTCTGAGTAGCTCGGCTCCTGTGACCACCTACGATTGCTGGTGTGGGGCCAGCCTGAACCTGGCCCCACATCAG
>NZ_JBFRFQ010000057.1:0-68146 GCF_052114905.1 Nocardia sp. 2TAF39 | reverse complement strand
CGCCTTCGCTCGGCCCGGCGCGGGGCTGTGGACGGACTTTGTCCGGCTGTGCCCGTTGTGCGGCTGCCTCGCCTTCGCTCGGCCCGGCGCGGGGCTGTGGACGGACTTTGTCCGGCTGTGCCYGTTGTGCGGCTGCCTCGCCTTCGCTCGGCCCGGGGCGGGATTCGGACAGGCTTCGTCCGGCTGCGCCCATTAGGCTTGTGCACCGTGCTGTCAGTAGTGCCGAGTCCCGTCGCCGTGCGCGCGCCGTCGAAGGTGAACCTCCACCTCGGAGTCGGCGACCTACGTGCCGACGGCTATCACGACCTGACCACGGTGTTCCAGGCGCTGTCCCTGAGCGACGATCTGCGGATCGCTCCGTCGGCCTCGCTGGCTGTGCGGGTCACGGGTGAAGGCGCCGCGGACGTGCCGACCGACCGTAACAACCTGGTGTGGAAGGCGGCCGTCCGGCTCGCGCACATCGGCGGCCGGGCCCCGCTGGTGGAAATCGCCATCGCCAAAGGTATTCCGGTGGCGGGCGGCATGGCGGGCGGCAGCGCGGACGCCGCCGCCGCACTGGTCGGGCTGAACGCGCTGTGGGATCTCGGCTTGTCCAGGGACGAGCTCGTGGCGCTGGCGGCCGAACTCGGCAGTGACGTGCCGTTCGCGTTGCACGGCGGCACCGCGCTCGGCACCGGCCGCGGCGAACGTCTGCTTCCCGTGCTGTCGCGTAACACGTTTCACTGGGTGCTCGCCCTCGCCAAGGGCGGCCTGCCGACCCCGGCCGTGTTCGCCGAGCTCGACCGATTGCGTGAACTCGGCAAACCGCCCCGGCTCGGCGAACCACAGCAGCTGATGCAGGCGCTGGCCTCCGGAGATCCGAAACAGCTCGCGCCCCTGCTCGGTAATGACTTGCAGGCGGCGGCGTTGTCGCTGAAGCCGGAACTGCGCCGCACCCTGCGCGCTGGACTGGCCGCGGGCGCGCTGGCCGGACTGGTGTCCGGCTCCGGGCCCACCTGCGCGTTCCTCTGCGAGAGCGAGGAATCCGCGGTGTCGGCGGCCGCCGAACTCGCGGGTGCGGGCGTGTGCCGCAGTGTCCGGACGGCCAGCGGCCCGGTACCGGGTGCACGCATTCTCGGCGACGGACCGTCGGGAAAACACTGATCCTGCATCAGACCCGGGCGGCCGCAGAACACAGAGCTGGGCGCAACCCTTCGATACCTGGCCTGTCCGTGTCCCCAAGTGGATGTTCAGGAGACGACGTCGGCCAGGCGATCGATTTGATCGGCATCGCGCCCGTAGCAGTAGAACATCACCTCGTCGGCGCCGAGACCGTTGAATTCGGCGAGGGCCGTGCGGATTTCCGTCCGCGTGGTGAGCATTCCGGCGAGGATGCCCTCGGTGTAGTCACTGAAGCCGTAGTAGGCACCCATGGCGGCTCGGGCGTCGTCGATCACATCCTGCGGGCCGAGCGCGACGTTGACCTGGGCGACGATGCGTGGCTCACCAGGCCTGCCGTTGTCCTTCCAGGAGCGGCGCACCGTGTCGAACAGTCCGCCCGCCCAGGACGGCGGCGCAGCGGCGAGAAAGCCTCCGCCCCAACGGCCGACGCGGTCGAGTGCGGCGGGCTGGAAGCCGCCGAACAGGATCTCAGGGCCTTCGGGTCGTAGCGGCGCCGGGCCGATCGGGCCGCACTCGGCGCCGTAGGGCTCACCCGCCCACAGGCGGCGCATGATCGCGAGCTGCTCGTCCATGCGGCGACCGCGGGTGCGCAGATCGGTGCCGGAGGCGAGGTGGTCGTCCGCGCGACCGCCGACACCGAGGCCGAGCGCCAGGCGTCCGCCGGACATTCGATCAAGTGTCGCAACCTGTTTCGCGAGCAACACCGGATCGCGCAGCGGCGCGAGGAGCACTTCGGTCTGTACGTGGACGCGGCTTGTCGCACCGGCGATCATGGCCAGTGCGACGAGCGGTTCGGGATTGTCATAGACCAGCCGGTCGAGCAGGCCGAGCGTGCGGAACGGGCCCGCGTCGGCGCGCCGGGCCCAGTGCAGCAGGGCGGCGGGATCGGAAATGGGCAGGCCGAGGCCGACGTGCATGGAGAACCTCCTGTGCTTGTTTGGCAGCGCCTGCGGCGCTGCGCGTTCGCGGCCCCCTCTTGGCTCGCGTCCGAGCGACCGAGACTCGCGCCTTCGGCGCATGCGCTTCGGTCGCGCGGACGCGAGCCGGGCCGCGAACCGTGCTCGTAAGGCTCGCACCTCGACGGGGTCAGGAGTGCGGTGAGCGGGAGTTTGCTGTCGGGGGTAGGCGGGCGGTGGACGCGAGGCCGGAACGAACATTGTTCGTCGAGATCATTCTGAACGAACATTGTTCGTTGCGCAAGGGCGGTCCGGCGTGTTTTCCCGCCGTTCGCCGGGCGATGGATCGGTCGGCCCGGTCGGTACGCTGGCTCCGGGCACGTATCAGCCCGCCGCCGCAAGACACGGAAGGATCCATGTCCAACCTGATCAATCTCGAACAGGTCCACAAGAGCTTCGGGATCACCCCGCTCCTGGACAATGTGTCACTCGGCGTGCACGCGGGCGAACGGATCGGCGTCGTCGGCCTCAACGGGGGCGGAAAGACCACCCTGCTCGAGGTGCTCACCGGCATCGAGGAGCCCGACAGCGGGCGGGTCAGCAGGGTCGGCGGCCTGCGCTCAGCGGTGGTGACGCAGCGTGGCGTGCTGCCCGAGGGCGCGACCGTCGGCTCGGTGGTGCTGGCCGGTCTGGCCGACGACGCCATGACCGACGATGTGGCCGAACACGAATGGGCCGCCAACCCCCGCATCCGCTCGGTGCTGGACGGCATCGGGATCGCCGATCTCGGCATGGACGCCCCGGTCGACAATCTCTCCGGCGGCGAGCGCCGCCGGGTCGCGCTCGCCGCCGCGCTCGTGCGCGAACTCGACCTGCTCGTGCTGGACGAGCCGACCAACCACCTCGACGTGGAAGGCGTGCAGTGGCTGGCCGAGCATCTGCTGAGCCGCCGCAGCGCGTTGGTCGTGGTGACCCACGACCGCTGGTTCCTCGACACCGTCGCCACCAACACCTGGGAGGTTGTCGGCGGCAAGGTGGAAAGCTACGAGGGCGGGTACGGCGACTGGATCTTCGCCCGCGCCGAGCGCGCCCGCCAGGCAGACGCCTCCGAGGCGCGGCGGCGCAACCTCGCCCGTAAGGAGCTGGCGTGGCTGCGGCGCGGCCCGCAGGCGCGCACATCCAAGCCGCGCTATCGAGTGGAGGCCGCGGAGGCGCTGATCGCGGACGTCCCTCCGCCGCGCGACAGCGTCTCGCTGGCCGCGTTCGCGCGAAAGCGCCTCGGCCGCGTGGTGATCGAACTGGAGGACGCCACCCTCGCCACCCCGGACGGCAGGGAACTGGTGCGCGACCTGACTTGGCGGCTGGCGCCGGGGGAGCGGGTCGGCCTGGTCGGCGTCAACGGGTCCGGCAAGACGACGTTACTGCGCGCGCTGGCCGGAGACGGCGGCGGGAACGACACCGTGCTCGCCGGGGGCAAACGGATCCAGGGTCAGACCGTGCAGATCGGTTGGCTGCGCCAGGAACTCGACGACCTGCCGACGAACCTGCGTGTGTTGGAGGCGGTGCAGCAGGTCGCGCAGCGAATCATGCTCGGCGACAAGGAGGTTTCTGCCGGCCAGCTGGCCGAGCGGCTCGGCTTCAGCCCTGCCCGCCAGCGCACTCCCGTCGGCGACCTGTCCGGCGGCGAGCGCCGGCGCCTGCAGCTGACTCGCATCCTCATGTCCGAGCCGAATGTCCTGCTGCTCGACGAGCCGACCAACGACCTGGACATCGACACCCTGCAACAGCTGGAGGATCTGCTCGACAACTGGGCGGGCACCCTGGTGGTGATCAGCCACGACCGCTACCTGATCGAGCGCATCTGCGACTCGACCTGGGCGCTGTTCGGCGACGGCAAGCTCACCAATCTGCCCGGCGGCATCGAGGAGTATCTGAGCAAGCGCGCGGCCCTCAGCGCGGGCCGAGTCCGCGCCACCGCGCCGGAGGCCAAGTCTGTCGACGTCTCGGCCACCGATTCCGCCACTTATCGTGCGGTCCGCAAGGAGCTGACCCGCCTGGAACGCGCGATCGACAAGCTGTCCGACCGGGAACAGCGTCTGCACGCCGCGATGGCCGACGCCGCCACCGATCGGGAGCGGCTGGTCACCTTGGACGCGGAGCTCGAGCAGGTGCGCGCGGAGAAGGAGACGGCCGAGGAGCGCTGGCTGGAACTGGCCGACGGTGTGTAGTCCGCGCGCCTAATGCCCGGAGGCGCGTCCGTCCTGCATGGCCACCGGCAGGCAGGTCCGCACGAAGTCCCGGCCGAAGTCGGTGAGCACCACGCTGCGGTAGATCACCTTGGTACCGAACCCGGAGCGCTTCAGCATCTCCCGCACCAGCGACTGCGCCTCCAGCAGCTGGTAGCGGTTCGGATTGCCGATCGGCTCGCGCGCGTGCTCGACCAGGCCGAGCCTGCGCAAATTGGTCAGGTACTGCTGGATCCGGTTCGGGAAGCGCAGGCCCGCCTGCTCGCCGATCAGCGTGAGCATCGAGCCGATTCGTTCCGCGCCGAGCGCACGGGGACGCCCGCTGCGGACGTCGATCGAGGGCTGCGGTCCGTCCAAGCGCAGGAAACGCAGGATGCGCGCCTCGTCCGGGGTCAGCTCGGCGAGCATGCCCGCGAAGGCCGGGTGGTTCTCGTCCTCGTCGTGCGTGCTCGCCGACAAACGCAGCAGCGCGGCGCCTTGCTCGCGCAGCGTCGGCACACCGTCCTGCGCAGGCGTTTCCTGGGTAGTGGGCAGTCCGAGCGCCTTGCGCATCGCGTCGCGCACCTCGGCCTCGGCCTCGGCGAACACTTCTCGGGGCGGCGCGCCTTCGATGCTGCGCCGCACGACGGTCGAGGCGACGCCGACCGCGGTGCCGACACCCCACGCGGTGGCCTCGGCGACGGCGGTCCAGGCGACCATCGCGACACCGGTCGCCGCACGCACAGTGGCCACGGGAACCGATATCCGCGTGGGTAATTCGCTGGTACGGATGACGTCCGAGGCGGGCCGCCGTGCGATCTCTCGGGATTGCCCGGCGTTCACCTCCGTCGTGTCGGGGTGTTCGACGGCTTCGATGTCGCCGCCGTCCGGACCCGCTACAGCCATGATGTCGCCACTCCTGTTCCGAAGATCAGGATATGAGCGTATCCGGCAAACAGCCCGAGTACGCCGCCATGCACGAAAAGCAACCATTCATCCTGTTTGATGGCGGCTCTCAGCATGTCCACGAAGTCCGGGGGCGACAACGCCGACATCTGTTTGGCGATGTACTCGTTGATCTGCCTGCCCTGGCGGACGTTGAACTCGGGGTCGGCGAACGCGATCGGCGCGATAGCCATGGCCTCTGTGGTGAGCGTCGATTGCAGCGAGTCGTATTCGCGGCTGCCGAGCACGAACTTGACCGCGGTGCGGGCAGGCCCGAGCGCGCGATCGGCGGCGGGGCGCAATGTGTCCTCCAGCATCTGCATGGTGCGATCGGAGCGCGGGCCGTTGAGCAACTCGTCGCCGATATTCGCCACGGTGATCACCTGGCTGGATACCAATTCCGCGTAGCCGTCACTGATTTCGGATTTGCGTTTGATCAGTAGACCCTGCCGCCACGGGCACCACCACTTCGGATAGGCGGGCGCGAAGATCATATTGATCCCGATCCAGTTGACCACCCAGCCGATGATCACGCCACCGATCGGCAGCACGACGAGGCTGGACCATCCGGTCAGATGCAGGACGGCGACCAACACCGCGCCCATGGGCGCGCCGAAGTAGAAACCGAAGTTCTGCATGAATCGCAGTTCCTTGGCACCGAGCACCTGGAACAGTGTGTTGAGCAGGTGTGGGCGGGCCTGGAAGTAGCGGATCACCATCTGCTTCACATCGAGCAGCTGATCGATATTCGCGCCCAATTCCTCGGTGAGCTCACGCAGAATCTCCGGCAGCTGCTGGCGCACCCTGGCGTGCACCATGTCGCGGACCTGATTCGGCAGGTTGTACCAGAGCTGGGGATGTTCGCGCCGCAGGATTTCCTCGACGATGTCCTTGATCTGCGCGTCGGCGATGCCGGCCAGATGCTCGGCCAGCTTGTCCGGCTCCAGCTCGCGGTAGAAGTCGGCGACGCTGCCGAGTTTGGCAAGGCCCTTGTCGACCGCGATGCTGGCCATCTTGTCGGCGCGCGACGGGACGATGCCCTGCCAACCGAATCTGCCGTCGTAGCTCAGCAGCGGCAGTACTTGAATTCGCTTGGGAAGGAACGGATATAGCGCGCGAAGGCCAGGGAGGTGAATGCCGTGGAAGGCGACTGGCTTGAAGAGCATGAGCACGCCGGTCCAGTTGGTGATGTAGCCGATGATCCCCGTGAAAAGGGGGATTGTCACAAGCTCGAGGAGGACCGTGGGGTGGATTCCGAAAACACTCTCTAACACGACACCCTCCTGCCGATACACCAGTGACCGCCGCCTCACCGGCACCATAAACTAGCACTCTCTCGGCAAAGGAACGCGATGGCGAGCGGAGGGCCTGCTTACACCGCGAGTACACCCCCATAGAGGTGGTTGTCGAGATATGGGTCACAGGATTGTCCGGAATGCCGCGCTGTCCGAGTCAGGCGGCCACAATGACCGGCGACACAGGGGGAAGTAATCTGTGGGGCGGATTCGTTCACCTGGCGATATCGGAGAAAATGTGGCAGACGACAGGACCGGACAGGACGTGGCCCGGGCCGGTTCCCGCGCCGTCGAGCGCAGCTCGGATGTCGAACAGCGGCAGATCAGCAACGAGGCGCGACTGATCCGCGGCGTGTTCCGTGCGGCAGGACTGGCCGCGGGCACGGTCGTGCGCGGTGGTCAGTGGGCCGTCGGCACCACCGTCGACGTGACCAAGGAGATCACCCAGGCGGCGCTGGACGGCGAGTCGTCGGCAGAGATCGCCGAGCGGACCGGAAACGCGTTGCGCTCCATAGCCCGCAGTGCGCTCGGCGTCACCGAGGGTTCGGTGCGCGAGGTCGTCAGCTATGTGCCGACATCCAACGGTCCAGGCTCTCAGCAGGCGCTGGCCGTCGGCTCCCAGCTTCGCTCGGCGAGCACGGAGGAACTGCGCCGCCGCGGCGACGCACTGCTGGCCAGGTCCGCGGATGTGTACTTCACCGAGGACGTGCACCCGGCCTACGATCGCATCCTCGACCAGCTCGCTCCCGACGAGGCCCGCATGCTGCGCTTCATGGCGCTCAACGGTCCGCAACCGTCGGTCGACGTGCGCACCAACCGCCCGCTGGGCATCGGTTCGGAGCTGGTGCAGGGCGACCTGACCTCCGTGCCCGAGCAGGCGGGCGTGCGCTACCCGGACCGCGCGCGCTCTTATCTGATCAACCTCAACCGCCTCGGCTTGACGATGACCTCTGACGATCCGGTGGTATTGAGCCGGTACATGGTGCTCGAGGTGCAGCCCGTGGTGGAGGCGGCGCTGAAAAAGGCGGGCCGGGCGCCCAAAATTGTGCGCAAGAGTCTACGACTCACCGAGTTCGGCGAGGACTTCTGCCGCACGTGCTTCACCATCGGAAGTTGACCGTCTAGTTGATCTTCAGGGGCATATTCCCCGAACTGTGATAGCAATCTGATACAAATCTCCCAATTCGTGAAGTGCCGTGGCTTCGGATGGGATTGTGGAGGTATGGATCAGGGAACCGGCGGGCAGGAGCGCGGCGACCCAGGCGTAGGGGTCGGCGCGCAGGTGCGTAGGGACCGGGGTGTAGGCGCCGGCGGACAGGAGCGCGGCGACGAGCGAACGCGCGTCGGCGCGTCGGAACGCGGTGACCAGACAACGCGCACTGATGCGTCAACACGCGGTGACCAGGCTGTGCGCGCTGGCGCGTCGGAACGCGGTGACCAGGCTGCGCGCGCCCGCGCGTCGGAACGCGGTAACCGGGAAATGCCCGCCAGCGCGCAGGAAAGCGGGAACCTCGACCCCGGTGGGCAGCTGCGTTTCGATGCGGGGCCGATCGATTTCGGGCAGGTGCGCGACGATCCGAGAGCAAGACGCGGCCGCGACGAGCGGGAAATGGATGACGTCGCCGCGATCAGCCGGCTGAAGTATCGCTATCTGCGCAGCCTCGACACCAAATCGTGGGACGAGTTCGTGGACACCATGGTTCCCGAGGCCACCGCCACCTACAGCGAATATCTTCAGTTCGAATCGCGCGACGCGTTTCTCGCGTTCATGCGCAACACTCTCGGTCCGCACGTGATCACCGAACACCGGTGCGACCATCCCGAGATCGACGTCGTCGGCGACTCGGCGACCGGCACCTGGTACCTCGCCGACACCGTCCTTATTCCCAGCCACAACATGCTGCTGCGCGGCGCGGCCTTCTATTCCGACCGCTACGTCCGCTGCGACGACGGCTGCTGGCGGATTTCGCACACCGGTTACGAGCGCACCTACGAGGTGGTGCTCTCGCTCAGCGACCTGCCGAGCCTGCGGCTGACCTCAAGTAGATGGGGCCTGATCGCGCGGGATGACGGCATCGCCTCGGTCCAACGTGAGCCGGGCGCCGCGCCGCGGCCGCCCCAGCCCGAAGCCGAGTGACTCAGTCCGCGGTGGCGACCAGCGGTTCCAATGTCAGCATGGGATGTTCCTTCTCGATGTATTGCAGCCGCCACTTGTCGCTGAACAGCGCGAGCAGCGCGCCGTCGCTGCGGGTGAACACCTCGACCCCGCGCTGACGCCCGAGTTCCTCCGCTGAGGCGGCGTCGGTACGCCGAGCCAGCGTGTAGCCGAGATGCTCCATCGTGGTCTCGACAGTGAACTCCGCGAGCATGCGAGCGGTGACCACCTCGAACTGCATCGGGCCGACGGCCGCGAGAACCGGAGAGGCGTCACCGCGCAGATCGTTGCGCAGGACCTGCACCACACCCTCGGAGTCGAGTTGATCGATGGCCTTGCGGAACTGCTTGTACTTGCCCGCGCTCTGCGCGCGCAACACCGCGAAATGCTCCGGCGCGAAGGACGGTATCGGCGGGAACTCCACCTTCTTGTCCACGAACAGGGTGTGGCCCGGTGCCAGCGCCGTCGCGTTCACCAGGCCGACCACGTCGCCGGGGTAGGCGGTGTCGACGGTGGCGCGTTCGCGGCCGAACACGGTCAGCGCGTACTTGGTCGCGAACGGCCGTCCGGTCTGCGCGTGGGTGACTACCATGCCGCGCTCGAACTCACCGGACACGATCCGCATGAAGGCGAGTCGGTCGCGGTGCGCGGCGTCCATGCCCGCCTGCACCTTGAACACGACCGCGCTGAACGGGTCGGAGGTATCGCGCGGGTTGCCGCCGACATCCCGGCGCGGGCCCGGCGCGGGCGCCAGCGCGACCAGGGTCTCCAGCAGTTGCCGGACGCCGAAGTTCAGCATGGCGGAGGCGTAGATCACCGGGGAGGTCTGTCCAGCGAGGAACAGCTCCTGGTCGTGGTCCTGCCCGATCGCCGAAAGCAGCTCGCTCTCCTCGACGGCGGTGGTCCACGGCTCGCCCTCACGCGCCTGCGCGGACTCCGGGGTCAGTGACTCCTCCGGCGCGATGGTCGCGCCGCCGGCGGTGCGGGTGAAGTGGATGTATTCGAGGGGTGCCCCGTCGAAACCGCGGCGCAGCAGGCCGCGGAAATCGCCCGCGATGCCGACCGGAAGGAACAGCGGGGTCGGGGTGAGGCCGATCCGTTCGTTGATCTCGTCGAGCAGTTCCAGCGGCGCCTGTCCGGGACGGTCCCACTTGTTGATCACCGTGATCACCGGGATGCCGCGGTGGCGACAGACCTGGAACAGCTTCAGCGTCTGCGGCTCCAGGCCCTTGGCGGCGTCGATCAGCATCACCGCGGCGTCGACGGCGGTGAGCACCCGGTAGGTGTCCTCGGAGAAATCGGAGTGGCCGGGGGTGTCGACCAGGTTGATCACGCTGTCGACGTCGGAGCCTGCGGCACGATAGTTGAACTGCAGTGCCGTCGAGCTGACCGAGATGCCGCGCGCCTTCTCCATCTCCATCCAGTCCGAGACCGTGGACTTGCGTCCGGCCTTGCCGTGGATCGCGCCCGCCTCGGAGATCATCCTTGCGTGCAGGGCGAGTGCCTCGGTGAGCGTCGACTTGCCCGCGTCGGGATGGGAGATGACCGCGAACGTGCGCCGCCGGGCGACCTCGGCAGATAATCCGCGGGGGGCGGGCGCGACGACACCCTCAGGGGAGGCGCTCAACGGAAACAACCTTTCACAGACAACCGATCGGCAACCACGCCAGCGTACGTGACAGGCATGACGGCGACCCGACGCGCTGGTGACCACCCGATTCCAGTCACGGCTGTGCGCTGCGGTATGGTGTTCGGGTTGTCTCGGCGAGGGTGACCGCAGACCTGTTTGCGCACCGTGATCGACGCGGCTCGGCTTCCGGCCGTCCTCGTTCGGTCTTCGCCCGACGAGTAGACCAACCCGGTCAGGTGTGAGCAGCCCCTGACGTGTATCCGTTGACAGCCCGGAAGAGCCGTAGGAGTAGATCCAGTCATGTCCGACGCCAACCTTCTCGAAGCCGCCGTACGCACCGAGTTCGGCAAGGGCGCCGCCCGCCGCACCCGTCGCGCGGGCAACGTCCCGGCGGTGCTCTACGGCCACCAGGCCGACCCGCAGCACCTCTCGGTCAACGCCCAGGCTTTCGCCGCCATCCTGCGCGAGCACGGCACCAACGCGGTGCTGAACCTCGTCATCGACGGTAAGAAGCAGCTTGCGCTGACCAAATCCGTTGTGGTGCACCCGATTCGCCGCTACATCGAGCATGCCGACCTGCTGATCATCAAGCGTGGCGAGAAGGTCACCGCCGACGTGATCGTCACCGTCGTCGGCGATGCCGCCCCGGGCACCCTGGTCACCCAGGAGGCCACCACCGTGTCCATCGAGGCCGATGCGATGAAGCTTCCCGAGACCATCGAGGTCTCCGTCGAGGGCGTCGAGCCGGGTACCCAGATCACCGCGGGCGCGCTGGAGCTGCCCGCCGGCGTCGGCCTGGCCGCGGATCCGGAGACTCTGATCGTCAACGTTATCGCCGCTCCGGCCGCCGCGGCCGAGACCGAGGGTGCGGTCGGCGAGGCCGAGCGCGCTGAATAACACCGAATCGTCGACCGGGCCCGCGCTCGTCGTCGGACTGGGGAACCCAGGTCCCGAATACGAGCGCACCCGGCACAATGTCGGTTTTCTGGTCGCCGACGTGCTCGCGGAGCGCGTCGGCGGCCGTTTTGGTGTGCACAAGAAATCCGGCGCGGACCTGCTGCAAGCCCGGCTGGACGGCCGTCAGGTGTTGATCGCCAAGCCGCGGTCGTTCATGAACCTGTCCGGGCGGGCGGTGGCCGCGCTGGCCAGGTTCTTCTCCGTGTCGCCCACCGAGGTGATCGTCGTGCACGACGAACTCGATCTTCCGTTCGGCGCTATCCGGCTCAAGCGGGGCGGCGGCGAGGGCGGCCACAACGGGCTCCGCTCCGTCTCCAGCGCCTTGACCACCAAGGACTACCTGCGCACCCGCATCGGCATCGGTCGTCCGCCGGGGCGGCAGGATCCGGCCGACTATGTGCTGAAGCCGTTTTCGGCGCCGGAACGCAAAGAGGTCCCGGTGATCGTCGAGCAGGCCGCCGACGCGGTGGAACTGCTGCTGCGGGTCGGCCTGGAGATCGCGCAGAACCAATTGCACTGAGCGGGAACCACTCTCGCCGCTGTAGGCGGGAGTGGTCGGATCGCTCGCCCGATCGCGCGACAGAGCTGTCGCCTCGGGAAGCTGTCGCTATCGCCCGGAATACCTCGGGGCATCACCCGTGCGGCACATGGATCGCCGTCGCGGTCCTGCGCAACTTGCCCGACGAGGTCTTCGGCAGTGCTCCGGGACCCAGCACCGCCACGGTGCGCGGCCGCACGCCCACCTCGGAGAACACCTCGTGCACGATCTCGTGCTCGATCCGTTTGACCTCGTCGGGGTTCTGGTGGCTGTTGCTCTCCACCACTACGGCGAAGCTCTCCCGCTTCTGGCCCGCGTCCAGGCGTACCGCGACCGCGTTGCCGGGTCGGACACCGGTCACCTTGGTCGCGGCGCGTTCGATGTCGGTGGGATAGATATTGCGGCCGCCCATGATGATGACGTCCTTGATCCGGCCGCACACCACGATCAGACCCTGCTCGGTGAAGTAGCCGATGTCGCCGGTGTCCAACCAGCCGTCGGCGTCCTGGGCGGGACGGAATCCGTCCGTCGTCACGTAGCCGGATGTGACCGCGGGGCCGCGCAATTCGATCACACCCACCGAGCGGATCGGCAGCGGCTGACGGTCGCTGTCGACGATCCGACCTTCCAGATTGTCGACCAGGTAGCCCAGGGTCGCCAGCCTGCGGACGTTGCCGGCGTGCCCGTGCGCGTCCGGCACCGGCACCGCCTTGCCGATCGCTTCGAGCAGGTCGGCGTCGATCACGTCCACCACTTGGCCGAGGCCGGGGTCGGGGACCGAGACGGCGAGCGTGGTCTCGGCCATGCCGTAGACCGGGGTGAGTGCCATCGGGTTGAGACCGAACCGTCTGCCGGCCGTGGCCAGCGCGTCCATGGTGTCCGGGTCGACCGGTTCCGCGCCGTTCCACATGTAACGCACGCTGCTGAGGTCGACCGCGCCGTCGTCGGCCTGTCGCAGCCGCCGGGCCAGTAATGAGTACGCGAAATTCGGTGCGGCGGTGACGGTGCCGCGGTATTTGTCGATCAGCTCGGCCCACAGCAGCGGGCGGGTCAGGAAGTCCAGCGGTGTAACGCAGACCACTTCCGCGCCGAATTGCATAGGGACGGTGAGGAATCCGACCATGCCCATGTCGTGGAACAGCGGAAGCCAGCTGATCATCACGTCGTCATCGAGCTGGAACTTCACCCGGTCGAACATGGCATACGCGTTGACGAAGAAGTTTCCGTGCGTGATCCGCACCGCCTTCGGCGAGCCGGTCGAGCCGGAGGTCAACTGCTGCAACGCGATATCGTCCTCGTCGGTGGGTACCGGGTCCATGTCGGGGCCGTCGGCCAACTGGTCGATGCGCACCACGGTGATGCCGCGCTCGCGCAACAGCGGCTCGGCCGCCTCGAACGGCGCGCCGAGGACGACGGCGCGCGCCTCGATCATGGTCAGCACAGTCTCGGTGTCGCGTGCCCAGAGGACGAGATCGGTGCGCGGGGTCGGTTGATGCAGCATCGTGATCGACGCGCCGCGCATCCAGATGGCTTGGCAGGCCGGGGCGATATCGACCGGCATTCCGGCCAGCACGCCGACCGCGTCGCCGTGTCCGATTCCCGCCGCAGCCAAGCCGCCCGCCATGCGGCGGGCGATCCGGTGGATCTCCGCCCAGGTGCGGCGCTGCGGGGCGGTCGGCTCGCCGGTCACCAGGCCCCGCTCGGAGGTCTGCGCCGTGGCGTACATCTCGTCGGTGAACCTGCTCAAAACCTCAACTCCTCATCACCAACCCGTCGGCCGAGACCCGGCCTCCACCAACTATCCCGCTATCGCCGCGCTGCGTTAACCCCCCTTCTGAAGAACCCAGGTCAGGACCGTATCGCCGGGGCATCGAAGGGCCGCGTATCGGTCGACGTAGCACCGGCGCGGCAGCGGCACCGGGGCCGATCGATCCGCGCGAGCGCGAGATGGCCCTGTGGACCAACCTGCACGGTATCGCCGCTTTACAGGCCAACCGCAGCCTGCGCCTGGTCGGCCCGGGTGTCGACGTCGCGGCACTGGTGGCCAGGACACTGGACGTGCATTTGGCCTGAAAGGGGCTACTCTGAGGCGCTTTCCGGGCGCACCGGGTCCTAGAGGGCCGCGACCTCGGCTACGAACCGGTCCAGTTCGTCGAAGCTGACGAAACAGTGCGGAGAGGCGCGGACTACCGATGCCAGGCCGCGGCCCGTCATGTCCAGCAGGGTCGAGCGGGCGTGGCTGACCGTGACCGTGATGTCCTGCGCCAGCAGCCGGTCGCGCACTTCGGTGGATTCGATGCCATCGACGGTGAACGACACGATGCCGCTGTGCCGGATGCCGATGTCGCGCACCGTCACGCCGGGGATCTCCGGCAGTTCCTTGCGCAGATGCTCGGCGCGAGCGGCGATCGCGGCGTACACATTGTCCGGACCCAGATCGAGCAGATACCGCACCGCGGCGCCTAGACCCAGCCGCCCTGCGACGTCGCACTCCCAGAACTCGAAACGGCTGGCATCCGGTGCCAGGCGGTAGTCGTCCGGGCCGGTCCACTCCGCGCCGTGCAGGTCGAGCCGCTCGGGCTCCATGTGC
Source organism: Nocardia sp. 2TAF39 (assembly GCF_052114905.1). NCBI lineage: Bacteria > Bacillati > Actinomycetota > Actinomycetes > Mycobacteriales > Nocardiaceae > Nocardia > Nocardia sp. 2TAF39. The sequence continues at coordinate 53,754 of NZ_JBFRFQ010000057.1, read as the reverse complement.
TGCGCCAACTCGGGCCGCAGGTACAGGAATCCGGTGCCGCGGGGGCCGCGCAGCCACTTGCGACCGGTGGCCGACAGCGCGTCGACGCCGAGCTCGGCCACGTCCAACGGCAGCTGCCCGGCGGACTGGCAGGCGTCCAGCAACACGAGTGCGCCGACCGAGTGCGCGATTCTCGTCGCCTCGGCGGCCGGGTTCACCAGGCCGCCGTTGGTCGGCACGTGCAGCACCGAGACCAGCTTGACCCGTTCGTCGACCAGCGCGGAAAGCGCGTCGAGGTCGATCTGCCCGCTGCCGTCGCTCGGAATCTTCTGCACGGTCGCGCCGGTGGCGCGGGCGCGCTGCAGCGCGGCGATGGCATTGCTCGCGTAATCGGCCTCGGAGACCAGGATGCGATCGCCGGCCGCCAACGGAACCGAGTAGAAGAAATCCGCCCAGGAGCGGGTGGCGCTGTCGCTGAGCGCGATGCTCGTAGGTGCGGCGTTGATCAGCGTGCCGATCGCGGTCTTGACCGCGGCGAGATCGCTGAGCCGCTCGTTAGCGGCGCGGTAGCCACCGATCTCCGCCTCACGCAGCAGGTGACCGATGACGGTGTCGGTGACGACCTGCGGCGGCAGCGAGGATCCGGCGCTGTCGAGAAACACCGGACCGAGTTCGGATCCGGACGCGCATCCGGGAGTGTCGGCTCGTACACGATCGTCATCCAGCATGCCGCCGACCTTATCCGGTGTGAAGTTCGGCTTCTCGTCGGTTTCTTGTCAGTTGCCGTGACTACCCTGGATGGATCGCCGCGCTCGGAATCCGGCATCGGAGTGGAATAGGACCGAGTGGTATGGGGATTACCGAATAACAGCGGACTCGAGACCACTATGACTCGGAACGCACAGTGGAGGTTGGCATGGCGGTCACGCTCAATACACCTGAGTCGGCCCATTGTGCCCCAGAGCAGGGCGAACTATCTTCCCGCGCGGCGGCGGAGGCCTACGTCGGCGGCGTCTGCTTCAAGCTCGGACCACCCCGTCTGATCGGTGCCGAACTCGAGTGGCTCACCGTGCAGGGTGAGTGTTCGGCGTCCGGCCCCTCGGCTGCCCCGCGTCCGCCGCTGGCTGCTCTGGCGGACGCTCTCGGACCGTACGCGCCACGGTCCATAGCCCCCGATTCTCCGGCGCTCGCACTGCCGGGGGGCAGCCGGGTCACCCTGGAACCCGGTGGTCAAATCGAACTCTCCAGCGCCCCTTACGCTGATGCCGCGCGGCTGTGCGACCGACTGCGCGACGATGCCCGCCTGTTGCGGAACCTCCTCGAAACCCGATCCATCCGTACCGTTTCTCATGCGGCTGACGCGGACCGCCGCCCCAAACGAATCCTCCAGCTGCCGCGCTACCGCGCCATGGAGCATGCCTTCGGTGGCGTCGGCCCGTTCGGCAAGTTGATGATGTGCAATACCGCCGCCGCCCAGGTCAGCGTCGACGCGGGCACCGACCGCGCGGAGGTGACCGCACGGTGGACCGCACTGTATGCCGTCGGTCCCGCTTTGCTGGCCGCCTTCGCCTGCTCGCCTGTCCTGCGCGGGGCCCCGGCCGGCGCCTGGGCTTCGCAGCGCATGCGAGCCTGGCTGCGGCTGGACAACGCGCGCACCCGCCCGCCCGTGATGGACTGGACCGACCCGGTGGCCGGGTACGGCAAATGGGCGCTGGACGTCCCGTTGCTGTGCGTGCGAAGTCCCGACGGAGGTGGAGACGGCCGCGATACCGGGTGGTTGGCTCCGCCCGGCGTGACGTTCGCCGACTGGCTGTCGGGCGCACTGGACGACGAGGTGGGGCGCCGCCCCGACGTCAGCGACCTGGACTACCACCTGACCACGATGTTCCCGCCGGTACGCGCCTCCGGGCATCTGGAGGTCCGCTACATCGACGCCCAGCCCGGCGACACGTGGACCACGCCGGTCCAGGTGATCGAAGCCCTCATGTCGAGCCCGTCCGTGGTCGCGGAGGCGACATCGGTCGCCGCGCCGCTCGCGGGCCACTGGCTCGACGCCGCCCGCTACGGCCTGGCCGACCATGACATCCGGTCCGCTGCGGTCGACCTGCTGCGGCTCGCCGCCGCCCACGCGGCCACCGCGGCGGGCGCAAGGGAGATCGAATCCGCCGCCGAACGATGTCGCAGCGGCCGCACCCCGACCGAGGACCGCACCGGGAACGGCGCAAGGCCGGACCGGCCGGGAGCCGTCGCGTGACGGCGCACCCACCGCGCATCGTCGGCCGCGCGCCGGTCGACCTGGCCGGCAAAGGCCGAATCGTCGTGCACCGCGGACTCGTTCGCGACTGTGACGACCCCGATCAGAACCGATCTCGGAGACGTTCCTCGTGACCACTCAGTACCCCACCCCGACCGACCGTTCCGGCACCGAACAGCTGCGGGGCCGGATCGCCGACGTACTCACCCGCGCGCGGCAGCGCACCCTGACTCTCACCGGCTGTATCGACGAAGCCGAGCTGGTGGCCCAGCATTCGCGCCTGATGAGCCCGCTGGTCTGGGATCTCGCGCACATCGGCAACCAGGAAGAACTGTGGCTCGTCCGCGACGTCGGCGGCCGCGAACCCGTGCGCGCCGACCTCGACGAACTCTACGACGCTTTCAGGCACGTCCGTGCGAACCGTCCCGCGCTGCCCCTGCTCGATCCCACCCAGGCCCGCGACTACGTCGGCGCGGTACGTGACAAGGTATGGGATGTGCTGGAGCGCAACGAGTTACAGGGAAAGCCGCTGATCGACGGTGGTTTCGCGTTCGGAATGATCGCCCAGCACGAGCAGCAGCACGACGAGACCATGCTGGCCACCCACCAGCTGCGCACCGGTGCCGCCGTGCTTTCCGGAGCGGCCGCGCCGACCACATCGGCTCCGGTCGCCGGTGAAATCGTCATTCCCGCAGGCGAATTCACCATGGGTACCTCGACCGACGTGTGGGCGCTCGACAATGAGCGTCCCGCCCACCGGGTGTCGGTGCCCGGCTTCACGATCGATGCCGCGCCCGTGACCAACGAGCAGTACCTGGCCTTTGTCGACGACGGCGGCTACGACCGTCCCGAACTGTGGTCTGTGCGCGGCTGGGCGCACCGGACGGAAGCGGGCCTGGTCGCGCCACAGTTCTGGGAGCGCGACCCGGCCGGGCACTGGTGGCGCCGGGTGTTCGGGGTGATGACCCCGCTACGCCCGCACCAGCCGGTGGTGCATGTGTGCTGGTTCGAGGCCGAGGCGTACGCGAACTGGGCGGGCAAGCGGCTACCCACCGAAGCCGAATGGGAGAAGGCGGCCAGGTTCGACCCGGCGACGGGCGCGTCCCGTCGATTCCCCTGGGGCGACACCGATCCCGACGTCGGCACCGCGAATCTCGGTCAACGCCATCTGGAACCTGCGGAGGTCGGCGCCTATCCGGCCGGTGCGTCCCCGGCAGGTGTGCACCAGTTGATCGGCGACGTCTGGGAGTGGACCGCCTCGAGCTTCGAGCCCTACCCGGGTTTCCGCGCCTTCCCGTACAAGGAGTACTCCGAGGTGTTCTTCGGCGGTGACTATCGCGTCCTGCGGGGCGGTTCTTTCGGCACCGACCCGGTCGCCTGCCGCGGCACTTTCCGCAACTGGGACCACCCGATCCGCCGCCAGATCTTCGCCGGTTTCCGCTTGGCGCGGGATCTACGACCGGGAGAAGGCGAGTGAGCGACGCCCGTCCTGGCAGGTCGCGGACCTGGGGACCGTGCGACGTGGCAATCCGTCCGGGAACGAGGGCAGGCGATGTGTAGACATCTGGGCTATATCGGCCCGCCGGTCCGGGTCGGCGACATGCTGACCCTCGGATCGCATTCCCTGCGCACCCAGGCATGGGCTCCCCGAGACATGCGCTGGGGTGGCACCATCAACGCCGACGGTTTCGGTGTTGCGTGGTGGCGCGAGACCGAGGACGACTCGGTCACCGTCAGCCGGTACCGCAATGCCGCGCCGATCTGGACCGATCCGGCCGTGGACGAGGTGCTGCCCCAACTCGAATCCTGGGCGGTGCTCGGCGCGGTGCGTTCGGCGACCGTCGGGATGCCGGTGGAGCGGTCCGCGTGCGCGCCGTTCACCCGAGGGCGCTGGGCCTTCAGCCACAACGGCGTGCTGCCGGACTGGCGCGGCACGCTGAGCGCGGTGGCCGCGGAGTTCGCGCACACCGCCGTCGAACTCGGCGCCGAGGGACTGTTCGCCCCGAATCGGTTGCTGGAGGCAGAATCCGCCACCGACACCGCCGCGCTTTGGGTGATCCTCTGCGACCTGCTGGCGACCGGATCGCCGGACGGTGCGTGGTCGGCCGCCCCGGCGGCACTGAAGCTGCTCGTCGGCGCGGTGCTCGACCGCGTACCGGACGCGCGCCTGAATTTCCTGCTGTCCGACGGTGCGCAGCTGTGGGCGACGACCTGCCACCACTCGTTGTCCGCACTGGTCACCGACACTTTCGCGATTCTGTCCTCCGAACCGTTCGACGACGATCCCCGATGGCAGTCGATCCCGGACCGCAGCCTGGTCACCGCGAGGCCCGGCGCGCTATCCGTCGAAGCCCTCCTCTGACACCGAAAGGTCCGTGCCATGACCGCACCGACGCTGGAGATCCACTTATCCGACGACGACCTGACCGCGGCGTTGCGCTCGGACGCCCGGCTCGGCCTCACCGTGAACCCCAAGTGGCTGCCGCCCAAGTGGTTCTATGACGCCAGGGGTAGCGAGCTGTTCGAGCGGATCACCGAACTGCCCGAGTACTATCCGACACGTACCGAGCGCGCGCTGCTGGAGCGAGTGGTCGGCGAGATCGCGTATGCCGCGCAGGCCGAGGTGCTGGTCGAACTCGGCGCCGGTTCGGCGGCAAAGACCAGGCTGCTACTCACCGCGCTGACCGCGCATGCCCCACTGAAAACCTATGTCCCGCAGGATGTTTCGGTGGCCGCGCTGCGCGCGGCGGCGGATGCCGTCGCGACCGATTTCCCCGGGTTGGCCGTGCACGGTGTGGTCAGCGATTTCACCGACACCCTGCACAACCTGCCGCGCGGAGGGCGCAGGATGATCGCTTTCCTCGGCGGCACCATCGGCAATCTGGTCCCCGAAGAGCGGGCCGAATTTCTGACGAGCATTCGCGACGTGCTGGAGCCGGGCGAGCAGTTGCTGCTCGGTGCGGGCCTGGTCATCGACCCCGCTGTGCTCGTCCCCGCCTACGACGACACGGCGGGCGTCACCGCCGAGTTCAACCGTAACGTGCTGCATGTGCTGAACTCCCGGCTCGACGCCGACTTCGCCCCGGAGAAGTTCCGGCACATCGCGATCTGGGACTCGGTGCACGAGTGGATCGAGATGCGTCTCGAGGCCACCGAAGATATGACGGTCACGGTCCGCGCCCTCGACCTCACCGTGCGGTTTGCCCGCGGCGAGCAGATGCGCACCGAGATCTCGGCGAAGTTCCTGGTCGATGGCCTGAGCGCCGAACTGGCGGCCGCAGGTTTCGACACCCGACACGTGTGGACCGACCCGGACGATCGCTTCGCGCTGGTGCTCGCCCGCCGACGCTGACGGCGCACATCCTCGGCGGGGTCGGGCCGAGGCCGCGCGTCACCACGACGGCGCGCCGCCGACCACCGCCGCCAGCCATTCGATCAGCGGCCGCGTCGTCTCCCACGCGGCGCGGACCTCCTCGGCCGCGCGTGGCGTGTCCAGCCAGGCCGGTGCGCCGAATTCCTTACCGCACGTGAGGGACTTGTGCCGTAGCAGGTCGATGCGCGGATGGTCGGCGCTGTAGCCCTTCGGCTTGGTCTTCAGCTTCTCGCCGCCGACCGTGAAGCCCACCTTGGTGAGTTTCGCGAGGATCGCCGCGAGTTCGGGCCCGCGCACATCGTCATCGATGGTTGCGCGCAACTGCGCGATCTGGGCGGGGGAGCCTTGGTAGAAACCGCCGCCGACGTACAACCCGGCGGCGCCGATCTGGACGTACCAGCCGACGTTCTGCGCGGCGCCGACCACCGCGCCTTGGGCGGTCTTATATGGCGACTTGTCCTTGGAAAATCTGACATCACGATATGGGCGGAAGACCTTGGCCGCTCCGAAATCCGACTCCAGGTCGGCGAGCAGCGCGGTCATCGGCTCCTGCACCGCTCGCGTGTAGGTGTCCTTGTGCGCGGTCCAGAATGCCTTCGAGTTGTCGGCCTCGAGGTCCTCGTAGAAGTCCAGGCCCGCCAGTGGAAAGCCCGCGAATCCGGTCATGACCGGCCCCCGGTCGCGCTGGTAGCGGCCAGCGGGAATCCACCGAATCGACGCATACCGAGAATCTACGTTGTCAAGTCTCCGGAGAACACGACGAATCCGACGATGAAGCCGATCACCGTGCCGATGGCTGCCGCGATGGCCGCCCATTTGCCGAGCGATTCGCCCTTGTTGTGCCCGACCACGCCGAGGACGATCCCGGCAGGCCCGAACAGGATCGGGCAGAACAGCACCGCGATCGCCGCGCAGACGAATCCGATGATCGAGTACACCTGACCGCCCGGCTGCCGCGGCGGCTCGCCGTACGGCTGATACTCCTGCTGAGGATAGGACGGATAGCCGCCGTACTGCGGATTTTGCGGTCCCGCGGTCGGAGGGTAGTTGTAGACGCCGCCCGCGGGGTACTGCGGTTGACCGCTTCGGGGCTCCAGCGGTGGCTGCCCGCCCGGGGGGTACTGCGGTTGACCGGTCGGCGGATACTGCTGCTGGGGCTCCAGCGGTGGCTGCCCGCCTGGGGGATACTGCGGCTGACCGCCCGAGGGGTAGTGCGGCTCACCGCCAGACCCGTACTGCGCGTGGTCGCCGGGCGTGAATGGCCGGGTCGATTCGCCGGGCGGCGGTGTCGAGCCGCCCGACGCGGCGCCGCCCCACGGCTGACCGGGTGCGGCGGGTTCCGCGCCCCACGACTGCTGACCGCTGTCGGCTCCCCACTGACCGCTGTCGGCTCCCCACTGACCGCTGTCGGCTCCCCATGCTCGGGGTTCGGCCGGCTGCCCGCTCGGCTCCGCGCCCCACTGCCCACCCAGCGGTCCCGCGGGCGGAGCGTTGGTGGGCTGCCACCATTGCCCGACGGGCTGTCCCGCCGCGGAGCCGGGTGCTTGCTCGGTGGGTGGCTGTGCGCCGGATTCGTCGCTGGAAACGGCCGACGCGTCATCGGAGGTCGGCGGCGCGGGCTCCTCGCCGGCCGCATCCCCGGCGTTCTTCGGCAGCGACGGTGACGCGGCCTCCTGCTCCGGCGCGTTGTTTGTGGGTTCCGGATCCTTCGGCGCGCTCATCGCACCCTCCTCATATCGTCCCGGTCACCTATGCGTACCACGGCAAACTCTTCGCCAGCGCCGATTGCGGCAGCGTGGCGCGCGTCGGGTCTCAGAGATCCTCGTCGTTCACGATCTCGATGGCGGCCACCTCGGCGGGCCGGTCGTCCTCTTCCGCGGCGTCGGCACGTTGCCCGCGCCGCGTCCACTCCTGATCGAGCTCGTCTCCGATGCCGAGCCTGCCGTCGTCCTCGTTCTCGCGATAGGGGATGAGCAGGTCGTCGGGCGGATCCTCGACGTTGCGCTCATACGCGCGGATCTCGTCCTCCTGGTCGTCGTCCCCCATGTCGGTATCCAACGGGTCACGGTCCATACCGTCAGTATCCCCTGGGATCGCCGCAACTAACCGGCCCCCGACGTGAAAAAGGCGGCCCGGACCGGAGTCCGAGCCGCCGTTTGCGGGACAGTCGCCTATGCGTTGCCGTTGAACAGGCCCGTCACCGAGCCGTTTTCGAAGACCTCACGGATGGTGCGGGCCAGCAGCGGCGCGATGGAGAGCACGGTCAGCTGCGGGAACTTCTTCTCCTCGCTGATCGGCAGGGTGTTGGTCACCACTACTTCCTTGGCGCCGCAGGAGGCGAGGCGCTCGGCGGCGGGCGGGCTCAGCACGCCATGGGTCGCGGCGATCACCACGTCACCGGCGCCTGCCTCCTTCAGCACGCTGACCGCGCCTGCGATGGTGCCACCGGTGTCGATCATGTCGTCGATCAGGATGCAGGTGCGTCCCTCCACTTCACCCACCACCCGGTTGGACTTCACCTGGTTCGGCACCAGCGGGTCGCGGGTCTTGTGGATGAACGCCAACGGCGAGCCACCCAGCGAGTCGGCCCACTTCTCGGCGACGCGCACGCGTCCCGAGTCGGGGGAGACGACGGTGATGTGCTCCAGGCTGTAGTTGTTGCGGACGTACTCCGCCAGCTGCAGCTGGGCGTGCATGTGATCGACCGGGCCGTCGAAGAAGCCCTGGATTTGATCGGTGTGCAGGTCGACGGTGATGATCCGGTCCGCGCCTGCGGTCTTCAGCAGGTCGGCGACCAGACGAGCCGAGATCGGCTCGCGGCCGCGGTGCTTCTTGTCCTGGCGGGCGTAAGGGTAGAAGGGCAGCACCGCGGTGATCCGCTTGGCCGAGCCGCGCTTGAGCGCGTCGATCATGATGAGCTGCTCCATCAGCCACTGGTTCAGCGGCGCGGGAAAGCTCTGCAGGACGAAGGCGTCGGATCCGCGCACCGACTCCTCGAACCGGACGAAGATCTCGCCATTGGCGAAGTCGCGGGCGGTCTGCGGCGTGACCTGCACGTCGAGTTCCTTGGCGACCTGCTCGGCCAGCTCAGGATGGGCGCGTCCCGAGAAGAGCATCAGGTTCTTCTGGTTGTCGATCCATGACGCGGTCACTGCTGTTTGCCATCCTTTTGCTCGATTGCCTGACCCGACATCTCCTTGGCCGCGATGGCTTTCGCCGCCGCGAGCGCCGCGTCCGTCCCTGGACGGTGTTGCTGCACCCAGCCCTCGATGTTCTTCTGCGGTCCGCCGGACACCGCGAGAGCCCCGGGCGGAACACTTCTGCGCAGTACAGTACCCGCCGCCGTGTACGCTCCGTCACCCACCGTCACGGGCGCGACGAACATGGTGTCGCTCCCGGTGCGCACATGGGAGCCGACTGTCGTGTGGTGCTTGGCCACACCGTCGTAATTGACGAAAACGCTGGAAGCACCGATGTTGCTGTGCTCACCGATGGTGGCATCGCCGACGTAGGTCAGATGTGGCACCTTGGAATGCGCGCCGATCGAGGCGTTCTTGGTCTCCACGAAGGCGCCGAGCTTGCCCGAATCGCCGACCACTGTGCCAGGACGCAGATAGCTGAACGGGCCGATGTTGGCGTGCGGCCCGACGGTCGCGCCCTCGCCGTGGGTACGGACCACCTTGGCGCCGTTGCCCACGATGACGTCGGTGAGCGTGCTGTCCGGGCCGACCTCGGCGTCCTCGCCGATCACGGTGGTGCCGAGCAACTGCACCCCGGGGCGCAGGATCGCGTCCCTTCCGATCCGCACGCTGGCATCCACCCAGGTGGAGGCCGGGTCCATGATGGTGACGCCGGCGCGCATGTGCCGTTCCAGGATGTAGCGGTTGAGCCTGCTCGCCGCCGAGGCCAGCTGCACCCGGTCGTTGACGCCGGTGACCTTGGCCGCGTCGAGCAGGCGCGCCCCGTGCACGGGGTGGCCTGCCTCGTGTGCCAGTCGCAGCACGTCGGTCAGATACAACTCGTGCTGGGCGTTGGCGGTAGAGAGCCTGCTGATCATGGTCCGCAGTATCGCGGCGTCGAACGCGTAGACGCCGGAGTTCACCTCGGGGATCGCGGCCTGCTTCGGAGAGGCGTCGGCATGCTCGACGATCTCGACCAGCTGGCCGTTCGCGTCGCGCACGATGCGGCCGTACCCGTTCGGGTCGTCGGGCACGAAGGTCAGCACGGTGACCGCCGAACGTTCGGCGTAGCTGCGGTGCTCGTCGAGCAGAGCCGAGAGCGTGTGCCCGTCCAGCAGCGGCACGTCGGCGGAGGTCACCAGGACGTCGCCGGTGAAACCGACCGGCAGCGCGGCCAACGCGCACTGCACCGCGTGCCCCGTGCCGAGCTGCTCCTCCTGAATGGCAGTTGTGATGCCCCGGCCCAGGTCGTCGGCGATCGCGGACACCGCCGCGCCGACTTGTTCACGGTCGTGCCCCACCACGGTGATGAGGTACCCGGGGTCGATCTCGTTCGCCGCATGCAGCGCGTGCGCGAGCATGCTCCGACCGGCCAGCGAATGCAGCACCTTGGGGGTCTTCGACCGCATTCGTGTCCCGGCACCGGCTGCGAGAACGACGACGGCGATCTGCTGTGGCATGAATCTCCCTCGGCTGCCTGTCCTCGTGCTGGGCTGTCGTCGTGCATGGTCAGCGATGTGCGGGCCAACGATAGTCATCGTGCTCTCGAGCTCCGCCGCCAGGACTCGAACCTGAACTCTCTGAACCAAAATCAGATGTGCTGCCATTACACCACGGCGGATTGCCACATCGGCGGTTCGGGAAACCCCGCCGCTGTGCCACGGCACGGGAAAGATCCTCGCATACTCGCCCGCTTCCCCGCGAATGCTGTCCCGCCTCTCCGAGTTTTCAGGCCGTACTAGTCGGGTGACTTGGGGCTAGCGTTCAGGTCCTGCGTTGGGTGGCGGCCCCAGTTCTGGGCGTGCCCGGTGAGTTACCCATGTTCGTGCGAGATCAGGTGTTGCGTTAGGGAGATCTGCGCACACCTCTGGGTTGGTGATCTCGGATCTCGTCGTTCGGGCCGGACGTGTCCGAGGTGTCCCGCCGTCTCGGCGGTCACCGGGGCCACGGGGGGCTCGGCCATCCGCTGGTGGCCAGATGTGTGGAACGGGCCGCAGAGCCGTTGTTGTCGGACTGTAATGTCGAGCGTGCGGGGTGGGCCATGCACACCGTGTAGTTCCAAACGCAACGGATGATCTCGCACGGACATGGGTAACTCACCGGGTACGCCCAGAACTCAGCTGGGCACGCGACCGTCGGCCCGGCGCGAAACGGTCGAGGCACCCACGACCGGCAAAAAACGCGGAGAGGCGGAATTGTGTCTTCGGGTGAGTCGCATCGGGTGTCCCGGCCGCGGATGACGGGTACCCAGCGGCGCCAGCAGTTGATCGAGATCGGGCGCGCGCTGTTCGCCGAACGCGGATACGACGCGACGTCGATCGAGGAGATCGCGCAACGCGCCCAGGTCTCGAAACCTGTGGTGTACGAACACTTCGGCGGCAAGGAGGGGTTGTACGCGGTCGTCGTCGATCGCGAGATGTCGATGCTGCTCGACATGATCACGTCCTCGCTCACACAGAATCGGTCCCGAATTCGGTTGGAACAGGTCGCGCTCGCGCTGCTGACCTATATCGAAGAACGGACCGACGGGTTTCGAATTCTGGTGCGAGATCAGCCCGCAGCCGCTGCCGAAGGCCGGTATTCCAGCCTCCTCAACGAGGCGACCAACCAGGTAGCGCACATACTGGCGGGCGATTTCGAACGCCGCGGTTTCGACACCAGCCTGTCCACGCTCTACGCACAGGCACTGGTCGGTCAGGTCGCCACCGCCGCCACCTGGTGGCTCGACGAGCGCACACCGTCGAAAGAGGTTGTCGCGGCACATCTGGTGAACCTCTGCTGGAACGGACTCAGCCATCTGGAAGCCCATCCGCGACTCAGCTCGGAATGGCGCGCGGGCACTGGGGAGTGACTCAGATGTTAACCAGCAAATTGCGCGGTAGGTCTGATCGAATTCTCGAATTCGCTGCCGGGCGGGCACCTGATGGTACGGTTCACCCATCCTCTGGGTGCTGTTCGAGCGGTAAGTCGGTCTACTTCGGGATGTCGGTCTACTTCAGGATGGCTGGTTTTGGGATGACAGGCGGATCTGATGGCTAGGCAAGCGCGCGCGGAGATCACCCGCGATTCCGTCCTTGCTGGCGCTGCCGATGTCTTTCTGCGCTTGGGATATGCGAACGCGAGCCTGAGCGAGATCATCGCGCAGTCCAACGTAACCAAGGGCGCCTTGTACTTTCACTTCGGCTCGAAGGAAGAGCTGGCGCGCGCCGTAGTCGACCAGGGCAACGAGCGACTGATCAGCTCGTGTCAGGGCTTCTTCGATCCCAGAGTGCCCGCGCTGGAAGCGTGCATCGGCATCACCTACGTCGTTGCCGACCTATCGATGAACGACCCTATGGTCGGCGCCATGCTGAAGCTGACCCACCAGATCGGCGACTACCGCGGCGCGCAGGGCGACAACATCGCCAAAACCTGGGGCGACACCTACCGGCTGCTCTCCGAGCGGGCCATCGCCCAGGGCGATCTGGAGCCCCACCTCGACCCTGAGGTCATCGGCCTACTGCTGCAAGAGGTGACCGCGGGCGTGCACATCACCGCAGTCGGCACCGAGACCATCGACCCGGCTGAGCGRCCGACGCTGGCGACTTCGTCGCGGACGCGTCGGCCGCTCAGCCGCGAGCCGGGCCGCGAACAGGGGAATGCTCGGTCTCGCTTCGCTCGGAAGCGGGGGTTCGGCCGGTGTGGTTGAGGGAGGAGGCGAGTGCCCTCGTTGTGCCCTCGTTGTGCCCTCGTTGTGCCCTCGTCAGTGGGGGCGCGTGTTGGTGACGCGTTTGTGGCTGGTGTCCGGGCGACGGCGGCTGGCGACTTCGTCGCGGATGCGTTGGTCGTTCGGACGCGAGCGGGACTGTGCGAGTCGTGCAGATGACCGCCAGCGCTCACTAACCCCGAACGGCCTCGACCAGACCACACGAACGCCCCCGCCACCTCAACTGTCCGTCGGAACAGCCCACCACCTGTACTGGGGCCCAGTTCACCCGCGATACGATCAACCCTTATCAGCGCTCGGTCTCCTGCGGCCAAGTCACAAATCCACTAGATCACCACTCGCCCCCACCCAGGTCGGGTGCGCCAACGCCGCCCGTGCCTCCGCCCTCAACCCCACCGGCCGAACCCCCGSTTYCGCGCGAAGCGAGACCKAGCATTCCCCTGTTCGCGAGCCACAAGGGGGCCGCGAACCCGCCGCGCCCGCGCGGCCGAAAACACAGCCTGCAAAAATGAAACCGCCGCTCGAAATGCCCGCCTGCGCTCAGGAGTTGTCGATGTTCACCCACCGCCCGCCGTTGGCGGGACTGGCCGCCGTGGCCGGTGCCGATACCTCGCTGCGGACTGTCGCGGAGCTGATCGGCACTGCGTCGGTCGAGTTGGTCGCGCCGTCCGCGGTGCGGCCGTTCGTGGCGGCGACCCTCGCGGCCGAGCGGCCGCTGGTGGTGGTCACCGCGACCGGGCGCGAGGCCGACGATCTGACTGTCGAGCTCGAGGAGATGCTCGGCGCCGCCGTCGCGCAGTTCCCGTCCTGGGAGACGCTGCCGCATGAGCGGCTCTCGCCCGGCGCCGACACGGTGGGGCGCAGGCTCGAGGTGCTACGCCGGATCGCGCACCCCGACGATTCGACCTTCCCGGAGCCGTTGCGCGTGGTGGTGACCACTGTGCGGTCGCTCATGCAGCCGATGGCGGGTGGGCTCGGCGACATCGAGCCGATCGTGCTGCGCGTCGGAGTCGAACTCGACTTCGACGAACTGCTCACGCGTCTGGTCGAATTCGCCTACACCCGGGTCGACATGGTGGGCAAGCGCGGCGAGTTCGCGGTGCGCGGGGGCATCCTGGACGTCTTCCCACCGACCGCCGATCATCCGGTGCGCGTGGAGTTCTGGGGCGACGAGATCACCGAGCTGCGGCCGTTCGCCGTCGCCGACCAGCGCTCACTGCCGGACGTCGCGGTGGATGTCGTCGTCGCGCCGCCGTGCCGGGAACTGCTGCTCACCGCCGCGGTGCGCGAGCGCGCCGCCGAGGTCGCCGTCGCCAACGCGGCGGACGCGGCGCTGGTCGAGATGCTGGAGAAGCTGGCGCAGGGCATCCCGGTCGACGGTATGGAGGCGCTGCTGCCGGTACTGCAACCCGGACAACTGCGCCTGCTCACCGAGGTGCTGCCCGAGGGAACCCACGTGCTGCTCTGCGATCCGGAGAAGATCCGCACCCGCGCGGCCGATCTGGTGCGAACCGGCGAGGAGTTCCTGGAGGCATCCTGGACGGCGGCCTCGTTCGGCGGCGCCGCTCCGCTCGGTGGGCACGGACTAGACCTTGCGGCCTCGGCCTACCGTCCGCTGCCCGAGATCCACGCCAGCGCCGACCGGCAGGACCTGCCCTGGTGGACGCTGAGCCCGCTCACCTCCGGCGACCCGGCGGAGGTCGTCCTCCCGGTGCTGACCGGTCCCGCCGCACGTGGTTCCGACGAGCTGGTGGCGACTATCTTCGCCTCGCTGCGCGCGCACGTGTCCACCGGTGGCAGGGCCGTCGTGGTCGTCGCGGGACATGGTACGGCGCAACGCATTCTGGAACGGCTCGCCGATGCCGACGTGCCCGCGGCGGCGCTGGAATCGGGCGCCGAGCCGGGCGCGGGCATCGTCGGCGTGCTGTGCGGCTCGCTGCACGACGGTCTGGTGTTCGACGACGCCGGGCTCGTGGTCGTCGCCGAGTCCGACCTCACCGGCAATCGGGTCACCGCCCCTGCCGAGGGCAAGCGGATGCCCGCCAAGCGGCGCAACCAGGTCGATCCGCTGGCGCTCAACGCGGGCGACATGGTGGTGCACGATCAGCACGGCATCGGCAAGTTCGTCGAGATGATCGAGCGCACCGTAGGCGGCGCGCGGCGCGAATACCTGGTTATCGAATACGCGCCGAGTAAGCGCGGTCAGCCCGGCGACCGTTTGTTCGTGCCGATGGAGTCGCTCGATCAGCTCTCCCGCTACGTCGGCGGCGAGATGCCGAGCCTGTCCAAGCTCGGCGGTTCGGACTGGGCCAATACGAAACGCAAGGCGCGCAAGGCCGTTCGCGAGATCGCGGGCGAGCTGGTGCAGCTGTACGCCGCCCGCCAGGCCGCACCGGGACACGCGTTCGGGCGGGACACGCCATGGCAGCAGGAGATGGAGGACGCGTTCGCGTTCACCGAGACCGTCGATCAGATGACCGCCATCGCCGAGGTGAAGGCGGACATGGAGAAGCCGGTCCCGATGGACCGCGTGGTGTGTGGCGATGTCGGCTACGGCAAGACCGAGATCGCGGTGCGCGCCGCGTTCAAGGCGGTGCAGGACGGCAAGCAGGTCGTCGTGCTCGTGCCGACCACGCTGCTCGCGCAACAGCATCTGCAGACCTTCACCGAGCGGGTCTCCGGCTTCCCGATCATCGTGCGAGGGCTGTCCCGCTTCACCGACCCGCCCGACGCCCGCGCCGTGCTGGAGGGCATGGCCGACGGCAGCGTCGACATCGTGGTCGGCACCCACCGGCTGCTGCAGACCGGCGTGCGCTGGAAGGACCTCGGCCTGGTGGTGGTCGACGAGGAGCAGCGGTTCGGCGTCGAGCACAAGGAACACATCAAGGCGCTGCGCACTCACGTCGACGTGCTCACCATGTCCGCGACGCCGATTCCGCGCACCCTGGAAATGAGCCTGGCCGGCATCCGCGAGATGTCCACGATCCTCACGCCACCCGAGGAACGCCACCCGGTGCTCACCTATGTCGGCGGGTACAACGACAAGCAGGTCACCGCCGCTATCCGGCGCGAGCTGCTGCGCGACGGTCAGGTGTTCTACGTGCACAACCGGGTGTCGTCGATCGACAAGGCGGCCAAGCGGATTCGTGATCTCGTGCCGGAGGCGCGGGTCGTGGTCGCGCACGGACAGATGAACGAGGACACGCTGGAGTCCACCGTGCAGGGCTTCTGGCAGCGCGAGTTCGACGTGCTGGTCTGTACCACGATCATCGAGACCGGATTGGACATCTCCAACGCCAACACGCTGATCGTGGAACGCGCCGACGCGCTCGGCCTCTCGCAGCTGCATCAGCTGCGCGGCCGGGTCGGGCGCAGCAGGGAGCGCGGCTACGCGTACTTCCTGTACCCGCCGGAGAAGCCGCTCACCGAGACGGCTTATGACCGCCTGGCCACCATTTCGCAGAACTCGGACCTGGGTGCGGGCATGGCCGTCGCCATGAAGGATCTCGAGATCCGCGGTGCGGGCAACGTGCTCGGCGCCGAACAGTCCGGCCATGTCGCGGGCGTCGGCTTCGATCTCTATGTCCGTCTGGTCGGCGAGGCGGTCGAGGCCTATCGCGCCGCCGCCGACGGCAAGCCGATCACCACCGAGGAGATCAAAGAGGTGCGCATCGACTTGCCCGTCGACGCGCACATCCCGCCCGATTACGTCGCCAGCGACCGCCTTCGCTTGGAGGCGTATCGGAAACTGGCCGCCGCCCAGGATGATTCGGCGCTCGCGCTGGTCGTCGAGGAACTCGTCGACCGGTATGGTCCGCTGCCGGTCGAGGTGGGCCGCCTGGTTTCGGTGGCCAAGCTGCGGCTTCTCGCCCGTGAGTACGAGGTCACCGAAATCGCCGTCACCGGAACGACGTTGAAGGTCTCGCCGCTTCATCTGCCGGATTCCAAACAGCTGCGTCTCAAGCGGATCTACCCGAGCGCGGGATACCGTGCCGCCTCCGGCGTGGTGCAACTTCCGCTGCCGCGTGTGGAGGACAGCGTCGGGGCCGAGCGGGTCCGAGACGTGGTGCTGCTCCAATTCGTGGCCGACCTGCTGCTCGCCTTGGACGGAAAGGCCCAGGGCGCGGTCGATCTCACCGTTGCCACCGAAATGGCGGCCCGATGAGTTCGGCTCGCGACGAATCCGTCTTGCGTGCCGCACGGCACGCCTCCTTCGGCCGAACGCCGTCCAACGGTGATCGGCGGGCGCCGAGTGACACTGCGGTTGTCGCGGCCGGTCTCGCCGGAGCCGTCGAGGTCATGGACCGCCTGTGGAATTTCGGCGGTTGGGAGGTCACCCAGACACACGACTCCTTGCGCCCATACCTGCTCGAGGAAACCTACGAACTCCTCGACGCCATCCAGCACGAGGATGCCGTGACCATCAAGGAGGAACTGGGCGACCTGCTGCTCCAAGTCCTCTTCCACTCCCGAATCGCCCAAGCCGCAGGCGAATTCACTGTCGACGACGTAGCCGCCGCCCTGGTCGCCAAACTCGTCAACCGCAGCCCGCACTTGCGTGACGCCGATTTCGCCTCGGACGCCTCCGTCGAGGAGAAGATCGCCGCTCAAGAACGCGCCTGGGAGGAACGTAAATCCGCCGAGAAGTCCCGCCGCTCGTGCCTGGACGGCATTGCCATGGCCCAACCCGCCTTGGCTCTGGCTGAAAAGATCATCTCCCGCAGCACCAAAGCGGGCCTGCCACCCGACCTCATCCCGGAAGGGCTGCGCGTCGTCCATCTCGGCGGCACGGATAGTGCGGAAGAGCGTCTCCGCAAAGCGACTTCGGCATTCGCTGCCACCATCCGCGCGGCTGAAGACGCGGCTGAAGTCGCCCGCGGCCACCGCACCCCACTGACGCCCGACGACTGGCGTGAGTTCTGGTCGTGAATGCCGGCAGCGCCATGTCGTGGTCGGGTGGTTCGACCGTATTCCAGGTGAGGAGCACAAGGGCGATTGCGATGATTGTGCCGATTCGCAGAGGCGCAGCCTGATCCGGCGTATCGCCCCCTGAATGGGGTTTCGAGGCCCGGTCTCAATCGGCACGGGCCGTTGGTATCGCCCTGTTCGTAGGCGAGCGTGGCGCGCGGGCCGACTTCGGTCCTAGCAGATCACGGAGTTGTACGGTGGTCCATCCAGAAGGTATTGAGCCGCCTGCCGCAGCCGGTCGATGACAACCGCACGGTCGTCGTAGCCCTCTTCCCAGTCGACGTTCAAAACCTCGAAGTCAGTGGCCAAGTCGTGGAGCGCAGCATCCAAAGGCTCGGGCGCGTGTGCCAACCGGTGTAGCAGCGAGGCAATGTCCTCGGAGACCTCGCCGGGCTCTCCGATACCGGTCAGTAACCGTGTGGCATGCTGCCGGGCCCGGCCCAGAAGTACCCGAGCCTGCCGACTCGACCAGTCCACCTCGCTCACGTCTGCCAGGCCCAGCTCGACCAACGCCGTGAGAAACACGTGCGGAGCATCGCGGCAGTCACTTCGATGTATACCGGCCAACTCCCGCAATGCCGGCGAATCGACACCGCGAGCCAAGGCCACAGCAGCAGCCATCGGAAGATCCTCACGACAGATCTCACCCACAGCGAACCGGTCCGCAGCGGCACTCAACTCCTCCACCCCGCCAGCCTCTCCGAACACCGACATGCGGTCAACCGGGTTGATCCATCAACTCTTCCGGACGAGACGTCGGCCGAGGAGGGGCGTCGCTCACACCGGCGGCCCGTGGCTCTGGTACCTGATCGGCAGCGGGGTGAATTCGCTTCCGCCACAGGCGATTCGCGGACGTCGCAACGGCGACACCCGTCGGTTCGTTTGCGTGACGGATGCTGAAGATATTGCGGACAGCTGGCCCGGGGAAGGCTTCGGGTTGCGTACATGTGCGATTATTGGCCAGAAATAAGAATTATCTTCATGATGCTGGCGTATTAGTGAATAATATTCATACTTCTGACGAGGGGCGATTCGCTTCGCGCGGATCATCGGCAGCCGCCCGTCGGCGATCAGGAGTGCAGGTGAAAATCGAAATCCCCGCCGGGGTCGACAACGGTGCGTACCGCCTGGTGCGCACGCCGACGGGCGCGTATGATTCGAACATATGTTCGAGTAATGTGGCTTCGGAGATGCGGATGTTGGCAGATCCGTGGCACGCCGCTGTCGCCCGACCCGCTAGACGCTTCACTGCTGTCTCGATATCGAGTCCAGGTGGGATTCCTGCCTTCGAACAGAATCGGTTGATAGTCAAATGACCAGTACCTCAACGGTTTTGGATGATCCGCAAGGTGCGGTGTCGGCTGCGTGTCGACGTCGCGAGGGAGTGCGCCATCGTGGGGGCCGACGGTCCTGGCAATCGTGGGAATTCGAGTTCTGGGACCCGGCGTCGTGGCAACCGCGGGTATTGGCACAGCGGTTTCGGTGCTGGGTCGACGCCACGCGCCGACGGCGCAGGATCGCGTGGTTGCTGGCGATCACTCTCACGCTGTTCGTCGTTCCCGGGGGTGTCGGCGCGGTGGCCGTGGCGCAGACGCTGAGCGGTATGACGGAGTGTCCAGTAACGGGTCGGTCCAGCATCGCCATGCTCCGCTGGATGGAGATCAGGGACTCGTCCGGGGTCCAGTTGACCGACTATGTGTTCGCGACCAGCCACGGCAACGTGTCGAATCCGTTGGAGACGGTCGTGTCGATGGTGCTGGGCTTGGAGTTCGTCGGCTATTTGGTCCTCGTGACCTCTGCGGTGTGGTTGATCGGTTTCGCGATCAGTTTCCAGTGGCTGGATCCGTTCGGTCGAGCGTTGACCGGGGTCGCCGACAACCTGACCGGCCAGATCGCCACACCCATCATGCTGACCGTCGCCGCGTCGATCGGCGCGTTCTTCGTCGCCTGGTTCATGGTGCGCGGATTCGTCGCCAAGGCCACGATTCAGGTGGTGACGATGCTGGGGGTAGCCGTGCTCGGCCCGATCGTCCTGGCGGAGCCGTTGGCTGATGTCTTTTCCTCGCACGGTCTGCTTGCGCAGGGCCGCAATGTGGGCATCGCGGTGGCGGCCGGGCTCAACGGCCACGCGAGCCCGAATCCGAACCAATTGGTCGCCACCATGCAGGGCGATCTGGCCGACAACTTCGCACGCCGCCCGGTGCAGGTGTGGAACTTCGGTCACGTCGTCGACGAGTCGCCGCGGTGCGCCGCGGCGTGGTCGGCGGGCGTTCGATCGGGTGACGATTCCAGGGTCTTGAACGGCATGCGGGCGTGTGGTGACGCGGCGGCCTATGCCACGGCCGGCAATCCGAGTTTGGGGCAGATCGGCTCCGGCCTGGTGCTGTTGCTGTGTGGAACGATCATGCTGGCGTTCGGGGTGTCTCTCGGGGTCAAGATCATCCGTGCTGCGCTGGACTGCAGCTACCACGCATTCCTGGCCATCTTCGGTTTCGCGGCAGGTGGATTCGTCTACGGACCGACCCAGACGTTTTTGGTTCGCAGCATCGTCGATGCGGTCGTCTCGGCGGGACGAATGGCGGCTTACACAGTCTTCCTCGGTGTCTACGTGTTGTTTCTGGGCAACTTGTTCCGGCAGGCCGGAGGCCAGGTCGGGCTGGTACTTGTCCTGGGCGCCGTAGTGGAGGTCATCGCCATCCTCCAGCTGAAGCGCCTCGGTGCGAGACTCGGCAACGGCAACGACTGGGTCGCCAACCGATTCGCCCTCGCGATACAGGGCGCGGGTGGTTCTGGTGGAGGCGGCGGTGGCACCGCGCTGGGAATGGGCAACACGGGAACCGGCCGCAGTCTGCCGCAGGCCGCGCTCGCCGGAATCTCCGCCGTCAACACCGTCGCCGCCAGCCCGATCACCGCGATGCTCTTCGGCAGGCGGGCGCCGTTCGAGCCCGACTCGAAACTGCGGAATCAGATCGACCTGCTAAAACTCGAGGCAGACAAAGAGATATACGAGAAAGGCTGGTCACTGAACCAATCCCGGGTCCGAGAAGGATATATCGAAGCCGCCAGATCAGCCGCCGAGGAACACGGCTACACCCATCGCGGCGCGGCCGTAGCTGTGGACCGCATAATAAGTCGCGGCGGATTTCTGGGCGACGCCACCACCTGCCTGACGGATGCCGGCTTCACAGACAAAGGCATGATGACCGATGCCGTGCAGGCCTACCACTACCGGGAGCAGCTCGGTCCGAGTATGTGGGATGGAGATGCGTTCATCGGCAAGGCCATGGCCTCGATGTCGATGCTCAAATCGGAGAAATCTCCAGCAAACATGGCTATCTTCCGACATACCGCGCACCGTCTGGCAAACCAGCGCTTTCGCGACCGCAAGTCGTGGTCCGCCCTCACTGAGGACGAACAGAACTATCTTCAGGGCTACTTCGAAAACCCCACGCAGGAGAGGCTCGGGGGCATAGTGGCTCTAGCGGGTGGCAGGAAGACCGTGGGGCAGAACCAGCTGCCAAAGGAGCTCGAGACCTGGAGTAAGCAGAGCGGCGTGCGGATGAACGATGCCATCATGCCCTATCTCAGCCATAAATACTTGGCGGCCGCCGAAGCCGGCGACCTCCACAAAGCTACAGAATATTTGCGAACCATGGCGCTTACCGAAATCTGGGCCAGCACTGGCACATTGACTCCATCGAAGGCGATTCCACGATTCTGATGCGATCGACCGTTTTGTGTCGGTGCCGAGGGAATTCGACGGGATCGGGATGGTGCGGGGCGAGTACGTGATCGACTTGGTGATGCGCACGGCGGCCTCGGCGGGCGTCGAAACGGCTGTCGCGGGATATCTGCATCCCGATCTGGTCGCCGTCTGCGCGATGCAGGCGTAAACGAATGCGTGATCCACTGCTCGGACCTGCCCGATGTGCTCGGCCGCGCTGGGCGGGTCTCCCGGAACTCGATGTGTTGCACTCCATCAAGCGGAAGACCCGCGCCGCGATCGCGGAATTCGAAAGCCGTCAGACGTTGACGCCGTAGTCGCGGGCGATACCACCGAGACCCGACGCATACCCCTGACCGATGGCGCGGAATTTCCACTCGTTGCCGTGACGGTACAACTCACCGAACACCATCGCGGTCTCGACGGAGGCGTCCTCTGTCAGATCGTAGCGAGCCAACTCGACGCCGGTCGCGGCGTCCACCACCCGGATGAACGCGTTGCGGATCTGGCCGAACGACTGTCCCCGCGCGTCGGCATCGTGGATGGACACCGGGAAGAAGATGTTGGTGATCGTCGGCGGGGTGGCCGTGAGATCGACGTTGATCACCTCGTCGTCGCCTTCGCCCGCGCCGGTGAGATTGTCGCCGGTGTGCTCGATCGATCCTTCGGGCGAACGCAGGTTGTTGTAGAAGATGAAATGCTGGTCGGACAGCACTTTCAGATTCGGTCCGCACGCGAGCGCGCTTGCATC
This sequence comes from Nocardia sp. 2TAF39, assembly GCF_052114905.1. Lineage (NCBI taxonomy): Bacteria > Bacillati > Actinomycetota > Actinomycetes > Mycobacteriales > Nocardiaceae > Nocardia > Nocardia sp. 2TAF39. The sequence continues at coordinate 31,820 of NZ_JBFRFQ010000057.1, read as the reverse complement.
GAGGTCGTAGTCGGCGCCGGTGGTGGTGCGCACGTCCCAGCCGAGACCCACCGAAACCTTGGTGAGATTCGCCGCCTGCTTGGACAGCGAAACGTTGCCGCCTTTGGCCAAAGTGACGCTCATGATCCCCTTCCGCGCGGCACACCGGTGCCGCCTGTCTCCGTTGCTATCGGGAACTGTTGTGCCGGTTCAGTTCTGGTTGTCTATCCAGGATTGCAGCGTGGTCACGCGCCCTTTCAGTGCACGCAGCTCGCTCTCGTCGTCGAGCACCGTGCGCTGAATGCCCTGCGCGACGGCGAAGGCCGACTGGCGGTGGTCGTCGATCACCTCGACATCGATCCGGACCGCCACGTAATCGGCGGCGTCCGGCATCTCCTCGGCGACGACGTGTGCGGTGCCCCGTGCGCACATCGCCACGTTGCCCCCACCAAGGATCAGTAGCGCAACCTCGGGCCGCTCCCGGAGCCGGGCCAGCGAGCCGCGGTCGAACTTGAGGCTGATCAAGATCTGCCGATTGCCCGCACGCACCGGCCAGGACACCGGGATCGCGTGCGGCGCGGGATCGGTCGTGACCAGCACGCCGATTGTCTCCAAGGGCCATTCCGGGAGCACGTCCAGCTCGGGATGATCTAACGAGTGGTCTTGACGTTGAACGGGGCTCGCTCCGGCTGCCATCTTCGTCACCTCATGGATCGTCGCGCGCGGCGGGCTGTGCCACACTTCATAGCAGTCTAGTACCGCGTCGGCGCCTGCCCGAGTGAGTCCTGGTAGGTCTGGCATATGGTGTCGGGATCGGATTGTGGCTGAGCTGATTACCCGCCATCAGTGCTTATGGCCTTCGGACATGGCTTTCGCGCGCGCACCGGGCGGGCCACGGAATCACCGAGTACGTGGCATTGCCGCGGCGATCTCGCGCCGTGACCGGAGGTCGAGTTTCGCCAAGATATTCGACACGTGTGACTGAATCGTGCGACGCGACAAGAACATCTGCGCCGCAATGTCGGAATTGGAACAGCCTTCGGTCACCAGCGCGGCGACCTTGCGCTCAGTATCCGTCAGGGCAGCCCACCCGGACTTCGGGCGGTTACGCGGACCACGGACACCCAGCCGAATCCCGTATGGCCGAACGCGTGCCACCGCGCGACCGGCGTCCCACGATGCGCCCAGTCGGCTGTAGAGACCTATCGCGGTTTCCAGCGCGCTGCGGGCGTCGGCATCTCGTCCCGCGGCAGCGAGCAGCACGGCGGCGTTCTCCTGTGCCTGCGCTTCGTGGAGCGGCCAACCGGACTGCTGGAATGCGTGGACGGCCATGGAGAGGGCGTCGGGATCGTGGTCGGCCAGACCCCGGCACAACAGGGCCGTTCCATTTCTGCCTGCGGTCGCCCGTCGCGCCACGAGCTCGTCCGCGCCGACTACCACCGACCGGGCCGCATCCTTGTCACCGACATCCGCGGCCAGCCGGGCGATGTCCGGGAAGATGTAGTGCAGCGTGGATGCGGTCATACCATCGGCCAGTCGCTGATGGGTGTCGACGAGCAGTTTCAGCGCCAGGTCCGGGTGACCGCGGGCCTCGTGCGTCAAGGCCTTGACCCAGGGGTGGAGCTGCGCATAGCCGGTGCTGCCCAAGCGGTTGTCCGGTGCCGGAATACCCTCCGGGTCCGGCAGAAAGGTGCCGCGGTGAATTCCGATGAGCGCCGCCAGGCTGTGCGCGACCGGCGCGTACCCGAGCGCGTCGGGCGCCTCCATGCTCGCCGTGCATTCGGCCAGCGCATCGTCCCAGCGGCCGTCCAGTAGGTACAGTCGCGCCTTGGCGAGCAGGTTAGGGGACAGGTACACGCCGTGCATCCGGCGGTTGTGCCCGATGGCCTTCCTCAGCGTCTCTTCGGCGTCGGTGAGTCGATCGAGTTCGATCATGCAGTGTGCATACAGCACGTAGGGATCGAACTGGTCCGATCCGGTCCCGTCCTCGAAGATGTCTAGGATCCGAGTGCTCAGATCAAGCGCCTCGTCGAGGTGGCCCTGGGTGTAGCGCACCGCACCCATCGCCATGAGACCGTATCCGGTGGCGAGCGGGTTCCCACTGCTGTGCCCCATCGACACCGCTCGTCGGCCGGCTTGCTCCGCCGCCTCGAACCGTTCGAGAAAGAAATTGTTCAGTCCGCACATTCCCAGGAATCGGCCCGCGTCCTCGGCACCGAGATCCATGGTGGACAGCGCTGTTTCGGCGACGGCGACAGCGTCGGCCAACCGGCCCTGCGCTTGGCAGACTTGGACGAGCAGCCACCGCAGCTCGACCTCGTGGCCGTGTTCTGTTCGCGTGTGCAGCGCGGCGCGCACCACGGCCTCGGCCTCGGCGGCGCGGCCGTTCCACAGCAATGCCCGGGTCTGCCAGCGGATCAGCACCGAGCGCTTGGCGCCGTCGAGGTCCGTCGCGGTCGCTACGCGGTTCAGCAGCTGTACCGCGAGCTCGGGCGCTCGCACGATCAGCTTGTCGGCCACGGCCACCAGCCAATCGAGAGTCGTCTTGTCGAGGTCGTGGCCGCCGGCCGACAGGTAGTAGGCGACTCGCTCGATCGGCGCATCGGTTGCTTGCAGGACCTGCCCTGCCCGCCTGAGCAGATCCGAGCGCAGCGAAGCGGGTACCTGATCGGCCAGCACGTCGCGTATCAGATCGTGCCGGAACACCAGTTCTGAATTCACTCGAGTAAGCAGCCCGCCGTCCGTCGCCTCGGTGACGGCGCTCCAGACATCCAGGAGGGGGCTGTTCAGCACTGCCGCCAGTTCCGCGACATTGATGGTCGGTCCCAGGGCAGCGGCCATCGGCAGCACGTCTCGCGTCGGGCGGGACAGGAATTCCAGCCGCTGTGCGATCGCGTCCGCCAGCGAGGCGGCAGGACCGTCGCCGGCAGCCGCTTCCGTCGGGGCGGCGGTTTCGGCGATCACCGTGATCGCGTCATCGCGCAACAACGCGGCCACCAATTCGGTGATGTGGAGCGGATTGCCGCCCGCACCGGCCAGCTTTCGCAGTAGGTGCGGGCCAGGGGCGGCACCGACCATGTGCCGCACCAGTGTCGCCGCAGCCGAGTCGGGGAGCGCGTCGAGCCGGATCATCGGGGCGCGTCGTTCGACCAGTTCGGCCGACAATGCGGCGAACGCCTGGTCTCGGGGCAGCGGTCGGGCCGCAAGCAGTAGCAGGAGCGGCAGCGGTTCGATGAGGGCGCAGAGCCGGCGCAACACCAACAGGCTCGACGCGTCCGCCCAGTGGATGTCGTCCATGATCAGTGCGACCGGAGCGGCGACACACCAGGTGTCGATGTGATCCAGAATCGCCTCGGTGAGGGTGAACTCGTGGGTGGCCGCCGCGTCGCCCGCCCGATCCCCGCTGTGGAGCAGCGCGCGAATCGGATCCGACTCCGGGCAGGATGGGGTGCCGTCGCCGTCCAGCCAGGAGCGCACCGCGGCGAACGGCACGTCCCGCTGCAGTTCGATGGCGGCGCCGGCGCGCACCTGCAGGCCCGCTGTGGCAAACCGGATCCTGGCTGCTTCGAGCAGCGACGTCTTGCCGATACCGGGCTCGCCTTCCACGAGCACCACGGCCCCCTGCCCCGCGGCGACTCGGTCCGCGAGGGCCGCCAGATTCTCGATCTCGGCATCACGACCGACGAAGACTGTCGCGAAGGACTCCTGCATGCAGGTGAGCTTAAGCATCTCGGGCGAAGACGGCCGGTCGAAATGTGGTGATGGGGCCTGACCGTACGGATATTTCGCTCCGGTGCGACGGATGTTCCGCTCCCGCGCGTGCCATAGCGTCCCTGACAGCGGCCCGATACCCAGCACTCCGTCGGGCGCGGCGATCGAAAACCACCGAGTCGAGGAGACATTCGTTGGCGTCCAGTGCTGCCACCCGTAACCCCGTGCCGGAGGTGATGCGGGGGGTTATCCGCATAGGTGGTCACGTCGCCAAGGAATCGCTCACATGGCCGCGGGCCCGTGCCGCGACCGACGTCCCGGTGAGCGGCCGTGAGGTGACAGTGGAATGGCTGACCGCGGTGCTGTGTGCCGGACATCCCGGCGCCGAGGTCGAGGCGTTCGACACGCAGGACCTGAGCGCAGGCACCTCCACCCGCTGGAAGCTCGGCGTGACCTACAACGACGCCGGCCGGGCCGCGGGCCTGCCGGAGCAGCTGTTCGCGAAGACCACCGCGGGCTTCAAACAGCGCCTCACCTTGGATCTGGCCGGAATCCTCGGCGGTGAGCCGGGTTTCTTCAGCTACGTGCGGCCGACGCTGGACATCGAAGCACCGCGCGGCTACCACAGCGCGATCGACTATCGGTCGGGCCGGACGATCTCGTTGCTCGAGGACATCGTCAGTACCAAGGGCGCCAGCTTCTGCACGCCACAGACTCCGATCGACCGCACTCAGATCGAGGATCTGTTGTGCACCATGGCGACCTGGCATGCCCGCTACTGGAACGATGCCGAGCTCGAGCAGCATCGGTGGCTGAAGCCGCCGCGGGCGCACTTCGCCAATCTCGACCGGTTGATCGGCATGTCGAAACGTGCCCAGGTGGGAGCCCGGCGGGCAGCCGCGGTGCTACCGGAAACGCTGCCGGGTGACCATGATCGGCTGTATCGGGCGCTGCGACGGTCCTTGGAGATCGCCAGCACCGGTGCGCAGACCTTCTTGCACGGCGACAGTCACATCGGCAACACCTACATCACCTCCCGCGGTCGCATGGGGTTTACCGACTGGCAAGTCGTCCTACGCGGCAGCTGGGCATACGACTTCGCTTATGTGGTCGGCTCGGGCCTCACGGTGCACGACCGGCGGGACTGGGAGCGCGAGCTGCTGGCCGGGTATCTCGAGCGCTTGGCGGCCTGCGGCGCTCCGGCACCCGATTTCGACACCGCATGGCTGGCCTACCGACAGCAGGCGTTGTATCCGTATTTCATCTGGTTGTCGACCATTGGCCACAGCGCCATCCAGCCGAAGTATCAACCGGACGAGATCTGCCTCGGCATCATCGAGCGCACCGCCGGCGCGGTGCTCGACCTCGATGCCGTGAAAGCGATCGAGGAAGCGGGGTAGTCCGTGCAGATCATCAGTAATCGTTGCCACACGTTCGAATACATGGTGACGGAGCCGAGCCCGTGCGCGGTCGATCTGGAGCCGTCGGCCGTCTGGGTGCGCAGGTATTTCCACGATTGTCTACTCGTGACCGTCGGCGTCGGCCACGGGGATCGCACCTTGGCGAGCGCGGCGGTGCAGGTCGTTCGGCACATCGTCGACGAGACCGATGCGTGGCAGGTTGTCGTCGACGGCGTAGCCCACCTGCCGGTGCCCGGTGACATCGCCAATGCCCCAGTAGATGTGCTTTCGGAGCTCGCCGACACCCTCGACGTCCTGGCGGAATTCGCCGAACGCCTGGAGGAACGCGGCGAGCGAGTCCATCTGATGCCTTTCGGCTGGCACAAGACCTGCCGCGTCGATGCCATCGCGGGACCGCGAGCACGGCAGGTTCTCCAGCTGTCGGCGGATGGCGCCGGCGCCAATCATGTTCCCCCGAATCCGGTGTGTCTCAGCATGTACCCCTTGACCATGCGACCACACGGCGGACGCCACGCGTCCAGATCCTGGTAATTCGAGCGCTTCTCCACCGGAATACCGGTGGGGAGTACTGCGCCTTCCAGGCGAATATGGTGAGCCTATCCTAATTAAACACCTAGGGTGTGTCGCGGACAGAGTTCGCCGGTCAAAGCAGCAGGTGGAAACCGAACGTTCCGATTGACGTAATGCCGTCCGCGTTGCATCATTCGTAACGGAGCCCCGTTTGTCGAGGCCGTCCACTGTTTTGCTGCCGGCCGATGACTGTCCGGCCCGGCGTGCTGCGGCTCGCGCCTCATCGGCGTCCCCGCGCACGAGTGCAGCGCTTCCATCTATGACGCTTCGGCGTCCGGCCGTGAGTGAGGTGAAAACGAAATGGTTTACCAGTCGTCTGGATATCAGGTGAGCAATTCGTTCCTGCGCTTCGGCACCATTCCCCACTTCTTCTGAATGTCGCGCCGAGCGCGGCCTACCTGGAGCCGATGCCGCGGCATCGACTCCAGGTAGGCCGCCCGACTTCGGCGCGGACCCGGATATGAACGAAAACCGGTGTATGGACGGATGTGGAGACAGCCATGATGGAAAAGGGAGCAGTGAATTCGGGGACGGTAGAAATGGTGGCGCGGCCGACGGCGGCCAATCTCGCCGTGTCGACTGCGATGATCGAGGATCTCGGCTATCTGCGCGCGGAATTGGCGGCGGCGGAGGTGCCGTTCCTGCTGGTGCGCGACAGCCGAGACCGGTTCGTGCTCGCGGCCGACTCGGCGCACCATCTCATGGTGCGCCGGGTGACGGCGGCGGCGATGTCCGCGGGATTCTCTTGTATGGAACTGGGGCACAACGTATTCCGGCTCGGTCGCGACCGTGACCCGGCCCACCACGTCGATCTGGAACTGTGGGAATACCACGGTGACACGGTGATCTGCCCGCGCCCGAACGCGTTGACGCGTCCCGTCTTCGACCTCGCCGACGTCCAGGCCACGCAGGTGCGTTTGTTCGACCGCGCTTGGCCGACCCTGGTGGACATGTTCGCGCCCCAGCCGACCGACGTCGACTTCGACATCGACCTGGTGTTCTCCTGGGTGGACGGCTCCGATCCCGAATTCCGCGCCCGCCGAGCCGGAATGCTCGCCCAGGTCGTGGTGGGGGAGGGTGACGACGCGGACGCCAGGATCCGGCAGATCGACGAGCTGAAGTACGCGCTGCGGTCGGTGCACAAGAACGCACCGTGGATCCGGCGGATCTTCATCGCGACCGATTCCACGGCACCGGATTGGCTGACCGCGCATCCGAAGGTGACGGTGGTTCGCGCGGTCGACCATTTCCGTGACACCGCAGTCTTGCCGACCTTCAATTCACACGCAGTGGAATGCCAGTTGCACCACATCGAAGGACTCAGCGAGCACTTCCTGTACGCCAATGACGACATGTTCTTCGCGCGCCCGGTGCGCCCGTCCATGTTCTTCACTCCGGCCGGGATGAGCCGATTCATCGAGGCGGACACCAGGATCGGCCCTGGACCGAACGACGAGCGGCGCAGCGGATTCGAGAACGCCGCACGGGTGAATCGCGCACTGCTTGCCGAACATTTCGGCCATGTCATCACCCGACATCTGGAACATACGCCGGTTCCGTTGTGCCGCAGCGTATTACTGGAGATGGAGGAGGAATTCGCGGCCGATTTCGCGCGAACCAGCGCGAGTCGATTCCGATCGGCGACCGATATTTCGGTAACCAATTCCCTGTACCACTACTACGCGCTGCTGACCGGTCGTGCGGTGCCACAGGAGGCGGCGAAGGTCCGCTACGTCGATACGACGAGCCACCGGGGCCTTGCCCTGTTGGCTGGGTTGACACGCCATCGGGACGTCGACTTCTTCTGCCTGAACGACGGCAGCTTTCCCGAGATCGCGGAGGCCGAGCGGGTCCAGGCGGTGTCGGAGTTCCTCGCCGAGTACTACCCGGACACCGCGCCATGGGAGCGGCTCAGCGCACCGCCTCGTCATCCGATTCCGGAGTCGACGCCTGGCGCCGCATGACCTGCGGGATGCCCGCGGCGGGCGGTATCACGATGCCCTCCTCCGCCAGCTTCCGGTTCGCTTCCTCCGGCGTCGCTGAGGTGCCGACGGTGCGGCCACGGTCGATGGGGACCACGGAGTGCACCACGGTGTCCGGGTAGACGTGCACGTAATTGAAGGCCTGTGCGCCGTCCCGGCCGCGCGTGCCACCCTGCGCGACGCCGAGGTCCTGGCTGTAGCAGGTCGCCGACGCCACCGAGACGGGGATGCCCGCGAAGGTGGCGCTGGTGGAGTAGTGCAGGTGGCCCGCGAGGATGGCGCGCACGTCGCTGCCGTCGAGCACGTCGGCCAGCCTGCGCTGGTCGCGCAGCTCGACGGTGACGGCGAGGTCGAGCACACAGGGGACGGGCGGGTGGTGCATGGCCAGGATGGTGCCGAATGGGGCGGGTTCGGCCAGCACCGAGCGCAGCCAGGCCAGCTGGTCGTCGGTGATCTCGCCGTGGTGGTGTCCGGGGACAGAGGTGTCCAGGGCGATGACGCGCAGGCCGTCGATCAGGTGGACACGGTCCAGCGGTGAGGTCGAAGCGCGCTCACCGAGCAGCCGGGTGCGCAGCGTGGCGCGGTCGTCGTGGTTGCCGGTGACCCACACAATCGGCGCGCGCAAACTTCTAGCAAAAGGCTCGACGATCGCTTTGAGCTTGTCGTACGCGGCGGGCTCACCCTGGTCGGTGAGGTCGCCGGTGAACACGATCGCGGTCGGCCGGATGTGGCTGGCAGCGGCCTGCTCCAGCAGCTGCCGTAACCGCAGGTCGGCGTCGACATCGCCGTACAGCGCGTCGTCACCGGCGAGGAGATGAGTGTCACTGAAATGGAACAACACGTGATCCGGACGCGGGTGCTCCGCGACTCTGGTGATGGGCACCGGACCGAACGTCCCTCCCGGCGGTTTGCCCGCCATTGGCTTGGATTCCATCGCCAGGATAGCGAGGACTATGGACAGGATTCCCGTCGCCTGGTGACGGCAAGCTTGCGGGAAGGTGAGAGTTCGGTGTCGAAGAGCGCGAAATCAGCCTGCTGACCGGACCGGCGGGCTCACCGCCTGCCGAGCGCGTCCGCGGTGCGCAGCGCGTCGACCACCATCGGAACGTCCACGGTGAACGGCTCGTTGTGGATCGTTTCACCAGGGGCGGTCGCCCGGGCTGCGATAGTGGTGACCGTTTCCTGGTCGGCATCGTCCAAGCCGAGCGCGGCAAAGGTAGTGGGCAGTCCGACCGCTACGCAGAAATCGAGCACCGTGCTGAACTCGGCCGCGGGTGCCCCTTCCAGCACCAGCTGGGTGAGGACGCCGAAGGCGACCTTCTCGCCGTGCAGGTGTGTGCGCGTGCACGCGGCGGCGGTGAGGCCGTTGTGCACGGCGTGCGCGGCGGCCAGGCCCGACGATTCGAAGCCGAGTCCCGACAGCAGTGTGTTGGCCTCGACGATGCGTTCCAACGCGGGAGTGACGGTGTGGTTGCGTACCGCGGTCAGCGCCTGCGGCCCGTCGGCGAGCAGGGTGCGGTAGCAGAGTTCGGCGAGTGCGGCGGCGCTGCGCGTCGTCGCGCCGCCGCGCATGTTGCGCACCTGCGCCACACTGCATGTGCGTGCCTCGAACCAGGTGGCCAGTGCATCACCCATACCGGCGACGAGCAGCCGGGCGGGCGCCTGCGCCACGACCGCGGTGTCCACGAGCACCAGTGCCGGATTGCGTCGGACCAGCTGGTAGGACTCGAACTCGCCGGACTCGGTGTAGATCACCGACAGCGCGCTGCACGGCGCGTCGCTGGAGGCGGTCGTCGGGCAGCTGATCATCGGCAGGTCGAGGTCGTCCGCGACCGCACGCGCCGCGTCGAGCACCTTGCCGCCGCCCGCGCCCAAAACGACTGTGCTGCCGGTCTCTTCGACGGCGCCGGCGATCCTCGCGATCTCCGCCCTGCTGCATTCACCGCCGGACAGGTGGATCGAATACGCGACTTTCGCGTCGGTCAGCGACCGCTCCCATGTCGTGGCCAGTATCCGAAAGGCGCTGGTTCCGGCCACGATCAGCACTGGGCCACCGATTCCGAGACGCGTCATCTCCGTGCCGAGCGCGGCCGTCGCGTCCCGGCCCTGCACATAGTGTCCCGGCGAGGAGAACACACTCAGCATCTGGCACCTCCCGATCCCGGGCACCGTGAGCCGTACCGAATCCCGTGCACGCCACTGCTGCCCGACCGACGACTTCCTACGCTACGCGCCCGGCATCTGCCTCGGCCGAGCTTGCCCGACTCGGTTGGGTACACGTAGCCCGGCACTCAGCCGTGTCTGTGCCGGGCTTGTACCGGGGCTTCGTTCTTGCCCATCCAGGTCCGATGACCAGCGAATGGCCGCGTCGGATCGATGCCGATGCGGGTATCCGATCAGCTCGGGGCGGTGAGGGTTTCCGGGAGTAGGCGTGGCCGGTCGCGCTCCTTGCTGTCGAGCAGCGCGAAGTAGCGGCGGAGCATGAGGATCGCGGTGGTGGCCAGGCCCGCGGTGAGCCCCCACCACACGCCCGCGGCGCCGAGACCGACCGGGAATGCGAGCAGCAGGGCGGCGGGCAGACCGACAGCCCAGTAGCCGATCAGCGAGAGCCGGAAGCCCGCGTTGGTCGCTTTGAGTCCACGCAGCAGACCGGTGCCGATGTTCTGGGCGGCGTCGAAGAACTGCAACACGATCCCGATCAGCAGCAGTGTATGCGCGATCCGGATGGTGTCTGTGTCGGAAGACTCCAGGAAGGGGCGCAGCACCAGGTCCGGGGAGATCACATACACCGCGCCGGTCACGGCCGTTACCACCGCCGCATGCCGCAGCGCGAGCCGGGCCAGTGCGCGGGCGTGCCCGAATTCGTCGCGGGCGACAGCGTGGCTGACCAGGATCGACGCACCGTGCGAGAGGCCGATCGCCACCTGGAAGACGATGTAGATGATCTGATAGACGACGTTGTGCGCGGCCAGCGCGGCGGGTCCGATGCTGCCCATCACGAGGGCGAGCACCGAGAACATCCCTGCCTCTGAGCCATAGGTGAGCGCGATCGGCGCGCCCAGCGTCAGTTCGGCGCGGACCGTAGCCGGTCGCACCGGCAGCGGACGCATCGGGAGAGTACGGCCGAGTTCGCGGTCGCGCCACACCATCGCCCAGAACACGCCGAAGGTGATCAGGAAGACCAGCGAGGTCGAGACACCGATGCCGGTGAGTCCCAGTGCGGGCAGCCCGGCTCTGCCGTGGATGAAGCCGAGCGCGAGCAGCAGATTCAACACGACCGACCCGAGCGTCACCAGCAGCAGTGCCTGCGGGCGCTGCATGCCGACGGTGTATTGGCGCAACACCTGGAACCACAGGCAGGGCAACAGACCCGGCGCGAGCGCCACCATCAGCGGTCGCGCGTCGGCGAGTACACCGGGGTCCTGCCCGAGCCAGCGCAGCGCCCAGCCGAGCCCGATCAGCAGCGCTCCACCGGCGATTCCGGCGACCGTGGCGATCAGGAAGCTCGACCGCAACAGGTCCCGGATCTCTCGATCCGGCGCCTCGCCGCGCTTTCCGGCGGCGCTCACCGCGGTGGCGATCTGGTTGCCACTTGCGGTGATCAACCCGACGCACATGGTGCGGATCTGGTTGAACAGCACGATCGCCAAACCACCCGCGGCCACCTGCCGCATGCCGAGCGTGCCCATCAGTGCGATGTTGGTGGTGGAGACCGCGATCTGCGCGAGCTGGGTGAGGGCGATCGGGGTTGCGAGCGCGGTCAGTTGCCGTCCGTCGGCGCGGAAGCTCGACAGGTTCACCAGCTCTCCTCGGCGGGCGATGGGCTCATCGTCGAGCCCGGTGTCACTGCAATTACCAGACCGCGCGAGATCACACAGGCCGAGGAAGCCACGCGATGGTGACTCATCGCACCCTGTGTTCTGCGGGGGTTCCCGCACACCGTCGGCTCGACGAGCGCTGCGCGATTGTGTCTCATCGAGCCTCCACGAGGCCGCCACGCCGGGCGGCGGGGGTATACCGCTCCAGCATGTCCAGGACCTCGCGTTCGGCGTCGGTGTCGAGCAGGTCGCGGTCGTTCATCCAGTCGTCGTCGAAGACAGTGTCCAGGTACTTCTCCCCGCCGTCGCAGACGATGGTGACCACGGTGGAGCCGGGCGGGAACTCCTCGAGCCTGGCGAGCGCGGCATGCACCGAACCCCCTGCGGACCCGCCGATCATCAGGCCGAGCTTGTTCGCCACCGCGCGCGCGGTGGCGAACGCCGCCACGTCGGAGACCTTCACGCCTTCGTCGAGCAGCGCATAGTCCACGGCGGTGCCGATGGTGGCGCCCGGCGGCGTGCCGGTGCCGGACTGCCAGTACGGCCCGCCGGGTCCGCCGAACGCGATCGAACCGATCGGCTCGACACCGATCACATAGGGCGTGCAGCCGAGCTGGCGCAGCCGGGTCGCGGTGCCGAACAGGGAACCGCCGGTGCCCACCGCCGACAGCAGGATATCGACCCGCTCAACGTCCTCGAGCAATTCCTCGGCCACCGCGTAGTAGCCGACCGCGTTGGCGTCGTTGTTGTGCTGCTCGGTGAAAAACGCGTTGTCCCGCTCGGCCGCCATCGCCTCGGCCAGATCCTCCCGCGCCGAGGTGGCCAGCGTGTCGTCGTCCGCATCGGCGACGAACACCAGTTCCGCACCCATTGCTCGCATCGCGCGCAGTTTGTCCTTGCATGCGTGGTGGTCGACTACCGCGGTGAAACGATATCCACGTTCGGCAGCCACCACAGCCAGGCCGAGCCCGGTGTTCCCGGATGTGGATTCGATGATATGCCCGCCATCGGCCAGCAAACCGCGGCGCTCGGCATCGAGCACCATTTCGCGCGCCATTCGGATCTTGGCCGCGCCGGTCGGGTTGAACTGCTCCAGCTTGAGCAGTAGCCGGGTACCGGTCGAGGTGGCCGCGAGCTCGAACAGCGGCGTGCGGCCGATCAGATCCGTCACACGCGTGACGAGCGGCATGGGTAGAACTCCTCGTTCGTGTCGGTCAGGGAACTAGCTACCGTCGCGGGTCCAGCGGAAGTGATCGCCGGATGCGTCGTGCAGTACGACCTTGGGTGGGATCGGCAGTTCGTGGAAGGCGGACTCGTTGGAATCCATTTGGTAGCCAGCGGTATTCGGGTAGATCAGCAGATCGCCGAGCTCTGCGGCGCGGGGCAGCGGCACGCGACGCCAGCTGAGCATGTCGGAATCCAGGCAGGTGGCCGCCCCGACGCTGGTCGGCGTCGGTGTGCCGGGGCGCGTGGGCCACAGCATCGGATCGGGCAGGTATTCGCTGTCGAACCACTGCTCCGAGAGGCTCAGGCTGCTGCCGTCGACCGTGAGCAGCCGGTACGGCTGCCCGTGCGCGTGCCTGGTCTTGCTGCCCTGTACACGGAAGACGGTGCAGCCGGCGTGTGCGAGCAGGGCGCGTCCGGGCTCGATCGCGAGCCGGATGGCGTTGTCGCGCAACCGACCGGCGAGATCGTCGTGGTGCAGGATCCGGGCCAGCATGGCCGCCCCGGGAGCGGGAAAATGGTACGGATAGTACGAATCGAACGACTTGCCCGAGTGGAACCACTGCCTGCCGACCCGCTCGGTGAACTCCGCGGCCGCGTCGGCCGGGACGTAATCGACGCCGAACCCGCCGCCGATCGACACGGTCGTGGCCGGATGCCCGAGCGTGCGCGCGTGCAGACACCGGGTGATCAACTCGCCCGCCAGTTCGGCCCGCGCCACCGCGTCGTATCCCGACAGGTGGAAGCTGAAACCCTCCAGACGGATCGACTCGCTTTCGCCGAGCAGCGCGAGCGCGCCATCGATCTCGTCGGAGGTCATGCCGAACCGGCTCGCCGAGGCGGCTGGCAACACCCGGAGCAGCACACGTGTGGGCGCGGCGGCGGAACCCAGCGCGGCAAGCCGGCCGAGCTCCCCGAGATCGTCCACGGCGATCAGCGCGCCGTGCCGGGTGGCCAGCCAGAGCAATTCGTCGGCCTTGGCCGGGCCGGTCACCATCAGTTCGTCGCCACGGACACCATGGGCGAGCGCGGCCCTCAGCTCGTCGGCACTGGAGACATCCACGCCCGCACCATTTTCCGCGCAGGATCGGGTGACGCACGCGGCCTTGTTCGCCTTCTTGCCGTAGTAGAGGACACCACGCACCGCGGCCTTCTCGAAAGCGGCATGGAATTCCCGGATGTTGTGCGCCACGCGCGGCGGGTACATGACGTGAAACGGCCCGCCGATCGCGAAGGCGATGTCGCCGAGCAGGTTCGGGTCGTCGAGCAGGCGGCACTCCCATGGATCGAGATGCGCGGGCATCGGCGCCGCGCTGACACAGGCGTGCGCGGTGCTGCCCGAGTTGTGCACGGCGCTTCGCGCCGCATCCTCGGCCGCGACGGATACCGGGCCGCCGACCGTGGGTGTCTCGCTGCGGAGGCCCGCCTCTAATCCCACAGGGGCACCTCCGTGCCACGGCCCTCCGCGATGGCGCGCTCCGCCAGGGCATGGGCGACGGCGATGTCGGTGAGCACCAGCCCGCTGTTGTAGACGAAGATCCGCTCCTCGTTCGTGCGCCGCGCCACCGCGCGCCTGGTCAGGATCCGCGGTAGTTCCGCGTCCACCGGCCGCAACGTCCCGTCGGGGCCCACCATGTCGGTGCCGGTCAGTGCCATTTGCTCGGCGCTGGTTGCGATCACGCGGTCCGCGTCGACCAGCGTCGAGGGCGCCAGCCCGTAGCCGACCAGTACCGCTACCGAACCCGGTGCGAGATCATCGGATTCGAGTGCGACCTCGGTACCGGGGCCCGCGGTGGCCAGCACGACATCGGCGGTCGCCGCCGCGGCGCGCGGATCCTGCACCGTCTCGAGCAGAGCGTGCGGGTAATGCTCGGCGAGGTGGCGACGCACGGCTTCCAGCCCCTCCGGGTGCGTTCCGTACAGCATCAGTTTGCGCAGCTGCGGGTTCGCGGCGAGCAGGTGCGGAAGAGCGTTGCGGCCCTGGGTTCCGGTGCCGATCAGCAGCACACTCTCCGCTCCGCGGCGCACGGTCTCACGCACCAGCAGTGCAGATACCGCCGGTGTGCGTAGCGCTCCGACCCTGGCGCAGTCCATCATCGCGATCGGCGCCCCGGTGGTGTCGTCGTAGAGCGTGATGGTCGTGTAGTACCGCTTGGTGCTGCGGTCGTGGCCGGGGTCGAACTTGTAGGAGGTCTTCATCGCCACCACTCGCCTGCGGCCGTCCCGGCCGAGCATGGCGTAGGCGACCGACCAGCCGTCCGGGTTCGCGACGCTGAGTTTGCGTGGATTATCCGAATCGCCCGCGGCGAACGCCAGATACGCCTCTTCTACGGCGCGTACGACATCGGCTGGCGTGATGGGCACGTCGGCCAGGTCGCTGCGGCTCAACACCCGCAGGGGTGTGCTTCGGTCACGAGTGCTCAAGGGTTCCTCGATCATTCGGTACTGCGTCCCACTCATGAGTGCCACGCTCGATCGGCAGGGTGCCTGCCGATCGGAACGGGGCGACGATCCGTTGCCCGTAACCATTCTCGTCGGCTTCCGCAGTTCGCCGCTGTCGTTCCGGGAGACGGATGTTCACCCGCTTCAGCCACCGATCGGTGCCGTCGTAGCGCGCCGTGAACGGCACGCGCCCGTGCACGGCGACGTCGTTGTCCACCAGCAGCACCTCGCCGGGAGCGAGCGCGGCGGTCACGCAGACCCGCTCCAGCTCCGCGGTGAGTCGTGCGTAGGCCGTGCGGAACTCGGGCGCTGCGTCGTCGAGTGGGGTGTATGCCGGGTCGTAGCGGAGGGTCTGTTCGTCCGGGCCCGCCGCACTCCAGAGGGTGGGTAGCGGTGTGGCCGAATACTTTTCGTGTCCGAAACCGTAGGAGACGTCGGGCAGGATCGGCAGGATGGGTGTGCTCAGCAGTCCGCGTTGTTCGGCGGAGAGCTCGACCCGGCGCACCGACGACACCGTGGTGCCGACCAGATCCGGGTTGCGCAGACAGCCGAGCATCAGCAGGTGCGCCCGCTCCGGATGGAACGCGTCCTCGGTGTGCGGGCTCAGCAGCGTTTTGCTGCTGGCGCCGGACTGCTCGTGCTCGTGCCCCGCCGCCGGGACGATGTTGTTGACCAGCCGCCCGTCCTGCTGGCCTTGCCAGCCGAACGGCTCACCCGCGCTGCGTGCGAGCAGCAGCATGACGAGGTCGAACTGGAACGAGTTCGCGCGCGTCGCCGGCTCGCCGCTCCATCGCGCGGCCTCGCGCCAACTCGGCGGGGTAGGGCCGAATTCCTTGTCGCTCAGAGGAAGACGGCTGATGATGGTCGCGCCGTGCGCGGTGGCAGGCGGGCGCACGGCATGGCGCACCTCGGGGGGCAGTTCCGCGACCCGGGCATCGATCTGCTCGATCAGCGCCGGATGGGTGAGCGTGCGCGCGGCGTCGGCTGCGCCGAGGGCGGCGTCGAGTCTGGTGGATATTTCTCTGGCGAGCTCGCGCACCGCCTGGCCTGCGGCCGCGGGGAGCTCACGTCGTTCGATGTCTTGCGGGTGAAGCGTCTTACGTTCGGAGAGAACGCCTTTCACCGGGATTTCCCTTCTTCGCATAGGTTCGAAAAGCAGGGTGACGATTCGATCTGCGAAGTTAGCCGTTCTCGCAGAGCCAAGCAAGGCTTACCTAAGCGCGCCCGTAAAATATAGCCGAGTTGCATAACTGCGATGCGACCGAGGTTAGGCTGCTGATGGCCGCGGTGGAGCTGTTTTGTGGCTTTGCGCGCGCGGTCTACCCTGTCGCTGCCATTTCGTGGCGGTATCGGCGAGTCTTCTGCATGATTAGGCTAGCCTGTCCTGATCTGTTCTCGAAATCATGCCGGTGGGGTTCGGATTCGTCCAGGAAGAAGGCAGCGCAATGGGTTTGAATCGACGGCAGCTGTTGCAGTCGAGTCTCGGGATGGGAGCCGTACTACTGGTCGCCGGGTGTTCCGACGGCGCGGAGTCGTCCGGACCGGCCCGGCCTGGCGGCACGCTGCGGGTCGGTGCGCTCGGCACCTCGGCGCGCATCGAACGTGATCCGCACGCCAACCTCAGCAACGACAGCGACTTCCTGATCACCTCGCTGGTCTACGACGCCTTGACCGTGCCGGGAGCCGACCCGAATGTCGCACCGCGCCTCGCCACCCGGTGGGAGCCGGACGCCGATCGGCGCCGCTGGAACTTCACCCTGGCCGAGGGCGCGACCTTCCACGACGGCACGCCGGTCACCTCGGAGGACGTGGTGTGGTCGCTGCGTCGGCTGCGGACGGTCGGCGGGGCCTCGAAAATGCCGGTGGCCGTGGAAGATATCACCACCGACGGACCGAATCGGGTGGTGCTCGCGGTGCCCGAGCCGAACACCCAGCTTCCACTACTGGTCCGACTGATGACCTTCATCGTCAAGAGGGACGCCGCCGACTTCACGAAGGCCGTTGGCACCGGGCCGTTCCGCCTGGAGTCCTACCAGGGCGGCAATGCGCGGCTGGTGCGCAACGACCAGTGGCACGGCACGCCGCCGCTGCTGGACGCGATCGAGGTCACCATGTTCGAAAGCGTGACCGCACTGGGCAACGCCGTGCTCGGCGGACAGATCGACCTCGCCTCCAACGTCGGTGCCATCGCGGGCCGCGCCGCGGAGGGGCGCGGCGATTTGGCGGTGCTGCGTCGCGCGAACGACACCATGGTCGGAGTAGCCATGCGCACGTCTGACGGGCCCTTTGCCGACGTGCGGGTTCGTACCGCGCTGCGGCTCGGCGTCGACCGCAAGGCCCTGGTCACCCAGGTGTATTCGGGCTACGGCACGGTCGCCAACGACATTCTGGGCACCGGCGACCCGGTCTACGACACCTCGATCACGCAGCGCACCCAGGATGTCGAACGCGCGAAAGCCCTGCTGCGCGACGCCAATTTCGACACAGGACGCAGCTATCCGCTGGTCACCAAGGCTGAAGCGCCCGGCGAGGTCGAATCGGCGAAGGTCATCGCCGCCCAACTCGCCGAAATCGGCGTCCGGCTCGGCGTCGTCCCCCAGGAGCCCAACACCTTCTACGACCAGACCTGGCTGAAGGCCCCGCTCTACACGGTCTCCTGGGGCACCAACGACTCCACGCTGTTCTTCGCGAGCAAGCTGATGGCGAACGGGTCCAACCGCAACGAAACCGGGTTCAAGGACGCCGCATTCGACGCTGCGACCGCTGAAGCTCTCGGCGCACATACTGATTCGGAGTACTCCGCTGCCAGTCGTGAAGTGCAGCGCATCCAATACGACCGCGGTGGATACCTGGTGTGGGGGATGGCCGACGGCATCGACATCGCCGCCGCCCGAGTGCGCGACCTGCCGACGCTCGGCGGGTACGCCAGGGTCCAGCTGGAACGGGCCTGGCTGGCGGAGTGATCTCCTTCGCGCGACTCGTCATCCGGCGTGTCACCCTCCTGGTGACGCTGCTGGCGACCGTGTTCGTGGCCGTGGACCTGCTGCCGGGTAACACCGCCCGCGCCGTCCTCGGTCGCGAGGCCACGCCGGAACAGATCGCGGCCAAGGAGCACGAACTCGGTGTGGACCGACCACTGGCGGTGCGCTTCTGGAGCTGGATATCCGGCGTGGCGACCGGTGATTTCGGCCGTACCGCACGGGGGCGTTCGGTCAACGAATTGCTGGTCGAGAAGTTCCCGCCGACACTGCTGCTCGGCGGAACGGCCCTCGCGGTGACCGTGCTCGCGTCGCTGGCGCTCGGCGGGTGGTGGGCCGCGCGGCAGGGCAGCGCTTCGACGCGACTGTTGCAACCCGTGACGACGATGGCGGTGGCGGTCCCCGAGTTCGTGGTCGCGACCTTGCTGATTCTGGTGTTCGCGCTGGCACTCGGCTGGTTGCCCGCGGTCACCATCACCGGCCGGTCCGGGTTCCCATCCCGCCCCGACATGCTGGTGCTGCCGGTGCTCGCGCTGGCGGTGCCGCAGATCGGCTGGAACACCCGGGTCGTGCGCGCCGCGCTGGCCGACGCGGCCCAGGCGCCGCACGTGGAAAGCGCAGTCCTGGACGGGCTTTCGACCCACGTTGTTCTCGCGCGACATATCCTGCCGTTCGCACTGCCGACGATCGTCGCCAGTTTCGCCACCACGGTCGGGATGCTGCTCGGCGGCTCCCTGGTGGTGGAGACCATCTTCAACTACCCGGGCCTCGGGGCGGTGCTGGCCGGTTCGGTCGCTGACCGCGACACCTCGGTGGTCGCCGCGGTGGTCGCGCTGTCCGGCGTGGTCATCATGGGCATGCTCGCTATCGCAGACGGCATCCGGGCCTGGGCACTGCGGGGGAGCCGATGACCGGTCTTCGTTCGATCGACACCGTCGGTCCGCCGAAGCGAGGGCTCGGCGTGTTGACCATCGTGCCCGCCCTGCTGGTCACCGTGCTCGCGGTACTCGGGCCGACGCTGGCGCCGCGCCCGGCTGAGGCGGCAGTGGGTATGCCGTTCGACGATCCGGGCGACGGCGCCTGGCTCGGCACCGATCGGCTCGGTAGGGATGTGCTCAGCGAACTGTTGTACGGCGGTTGGGGATTGCTGCTGCTTTCGGCAGTCATCGCGGTGGTGGTGACCGGGTTGTCGTGCGTGCTCGGCGCGGTCGTCGCGCTGCGCCCGCGGATCGGTGCCGTGATCGAACTGGGCACCGACTTCGTCATCCTTCTGCCCGCGGTGCTCGGCATCCTGCTGGTGTTGACTTCCTGGCCGGACGCGGGCGTCTATGGGCTGATCGTCGTGGCGCTGCTGTTCGGGGTCCCGTACTGTGGGCGGGTCTTCGCGGCTGCGGCCGCGGGGGTGGCGGCGTCGGGGTACGTGGAAAGTGCTGAGGCCGGCGGTGAGTCGCTGCCCCATCTGGTTTTCCGGGAAGTGATCCCGAACCTTCGTGCCGTGCTCGCGACTCAGCTCGGCCTGCGTTTCGTCGCGGCGGTCTACCTGGTGAGCACCGCGTCGTTTCTGCAGCTGCCCACCACGCTGGGTGCGAGCAACTGGGCGGTCATGGTGCGCGAAAACGCCTCCGGGATGCTGCTCAATCCCTGGGCGGTGCTGGCACCGAGTCTGGCGATCGCGATCGTCGCGGTGAGCGTGAACCTGGCGGTGTCCGCGTTCGGGCAAGAGAAGCGGACATGAACATCGCCGCGAGCCTTTTCGTCGCCCTTGCGGCAAAGGTTGATTCGTACCGGTCCGGCGGCCGTCGGACGGCTCGGCGGGGTGCGGAGAATGAGTGATCTCGTCCTTGTCGACAGGCTGACCGTACTCGGTTCGAACGGGCAGCAGTTGGCCGGCCCAGCAACCTTCCAGATACCCGCGGGCACGGTCACCGCGCTCACCGGGCCGTCCGGGTCGGGCAAGACCACGTTGATGCGCGCGCTGCTCGGCCGGCTGCCGTCCGCCACGGCCCGGGCCACGGGGACGGCATCGGTCGCCGGAAAGGACGTGTTCACGCTGAATCGCGAGGCACTGCAGCGGCTCCGGCGTCGCCACATCGCGTATGTCGGGCAGGACCCCGGGTCCGCGCTGAACCAGCTGCTGCGGGTGCGCACCCTCCTGCGCGAGGTCGCGCCGGACGCCGCCACGGCCACCCTGGTCGACACGCTCGCGCTGGTCGGCCTGTCGGCGGAGTACCTACGCCGCCGTCCGAGCGAACTTTCCGGTGGCCAGCAACGTCGAGTCGCCCTCGCCAGGGCGCTGATCCGCGACACCGACGTGTTTGTGCTGGATGAACCACTCGCCGGGTTGCACGGCGCGCTGCGCACCGACATCGCGGGACAGCTGGTCGACATCGCGCGGCGACGTTCGGCGGCGATCCTGCTGTCCGGCCACGACACCACACTCGTGCACTCGATCGCCGACCAGATCGTCGAACTCGGCGCCGTCACCGACATATCCGAGGCCCCGCCGCCACGAGCGATGGTCCCCTCCGGTCATCGGGCGGGTCGAACGGCGAAGTCTCGGAAGGCAACCGGCACCCAGGCGAGAATTGCGGACGCCTTCGTCGAAATGGCGCACGCCTCGCCGGTCGTCACGCTGCGCGACCCAGCTCCTGAGGTGCCGGTTTTGCTCGACGCGGATTCGGTCGGCGACCGGACAGGCGATCATCCGATCGGCACCGACGTAGAGCCGGTCCGCAACGGACGGCGCGGTCCGTCCGGCACC
Source organism: Nocardia sp. 2TAF39 (assembly GCF_052114905.1). Lineage (NCBI taxonomy): Bacteria > Bacillati > Actinomycetota > Actinomycetes > Mycobacteriales > Nocardiaceae > Nocardia > Nocardia sp. 2TAF39. The sequence goes on along the minus strand of NZ_JBFRFQ010000057.1, from coordinate 10,934 downwards.
GCCGCGGAAGAGGGATTCACCCAGGACGAATTCGCGTTGCGCGCACAGGGAATCGACGCATCGTTCGATGGCCACCAGGTGCTGGCCGACATCGACTTCGAGCTGTTCAGGGGTGCGGCCCTCGCGGTGGTCGGCGCGTCCGGCGCGGGCAAGACCACCTTGGTGCGCGTCGTCGCGGGCCTGCACCGCTGCGCGACCGGATATCTCGAATTGCGCGGCGCGTCGATCTCGGTGGGTGGGCGGCGGCGAATCTCGCACGGCGCAGGTGGTATTCAGCTGGTCACCCAGAATCCGAGATCGGCTCTCAACCCGCGCCGCACTGTCGCGCAAACCCTCGGGCGTCCGCTGCGTCGCATCGGCGGCGTTTCGAAACGACGACTGCCACAGCGCGTCACCGAGCTCCTCGACTCGGTCGAGCTGTCCGCCGACCTCGCCGCTCGCTACCCGCACGAGCTTTCCGGTGGCCAACGTCAACGAATCGCGCTGGCCCGGGCCCTGGCCGCCGAACCAGCCGTGCTGCTCTGCGACGAGATCACCTCAGCCCTCGACCACACCACCGCCACCTCGATCATGGCTCTCCTCGACCGCATCCGCGCCGATCACGGCACCGCGCTGCTGATCATCAGCCACGACATGGCCTTGGTCGCCGCACACTGCGCTCGCCTTCTCGTCCTGGACCACGGCCGTATCGTCGAGTCGGGTGACACCGGAACCGTTCTCGCCGCGCCGACCCGTACCGCCACCCGCGAGCTGCTCGGCTGAGTCTGCCGCGCGGAACGAATATTGGGCGCCGACTGATGAGGTCGCCACCGATGGTTGCGTCGGCGATCGACATGGGACTCGGGCGGCGCCCATCTGGATGATGGAAGGTGTGTTCCTGAAGAAGACCGGCGCCTTGGCCGCCGCCATGGTGATCCTCGCGCTCGCCGGTTGCGGGATCGATCGCGACCACACCCCGATCCCGGAGGGCATTCCGCCCGGGCCGGGCACCCCGCTGCCCGCCATCGACCTGGACGCGCCCGGGCGCACTGCCGTCCAGTTGCGCGGCTGGGCCGACGAGCAGGCGGATCGGCTGGGCATTCCCGCCGTCGCGCTGGAGGCGTATGGCTATGCGGCGGCGGTGCTGGCCAGAGCACGTCCGGACTGCGGCATCGCGTGGACGACGCTCGCGGGCATCGCCAGCGTGGAGAGCAAGCACGGCACCCACCGCGGGGCGGGGGTCGGCGCCGACGGCACGGTCCGCCCGCCGATCATCGGGGTCGCCCTGGACGGATCGCCCGGCGTCGCACTGGTCGAGGACACCGACGCGGGTGCGCTGGACGGAGATCCGGTCTTCGACCGGGCCGTCGGCCCGTTGCAGTTCATTCCGGAAACCTGGAAGCGCTGGGGCGTCGACGCCAACGGCGACGGGGTCGCCGACCCCCAGAACATCGATGACGCAGCGCTCACTGCCGCCCGCTACTTGTGCACCAGCGGCGGCGATCTCACCTCCGAGCGCGGCTGGCAGCAGGCGTTACTCACTTACAACCAGTCGCACAGCTATTTGCGCGCGGTGCGCTATCGCGCCGCCGTCTACAGCGTCGGGCGCAGAGCGTGATCCGCCGCTCGCCGGAGTGCCGGTTACCGACCCGGCCGCGAGGACGATAGGCTCGCAGCGCACGGCCAATCCCGTAAGACCTACCGTGTCCGCAGCCTAAGGAGTGTCGTTTTCGTGGCCATCATCGAACAGGTCGGAGCTCGCGAGATCCTTGATTCGCGCGGAAACCCCACCGTCGAGGTCGAGATCGCCCTCGACGACGGCACCCTGACCAGGGCAGCCGTGCCGTCCGGGGCGTCCACCGGTGAGCACGAGGCCGTCGAGCTGCGCGACGGTGACGAGCGGTACGGCGGCAAGGGTGTGCGGAAGGCCGTCGAGGGTGTGCTCGACGAGGTCGCGCCCGCCGTCATCGGTCTGGACGCGGTCGAGCAGCGCACCGTCGACCAGGTGCTGCTCGACTTGGACGGCACCCCCGACAAGTCCCGCCTCGGCGCGAATGCCCTGCTGGGTGTTTCGCTGGCCGTGGCCCGCGCGGCCGCCGAGTCCTCGGGCCTGGAGCTGTTCCGCTACCTCGGTGGCCCGAACGCCCACGTGCTGCCGGTGCCGATGATGAACATCCTCAACGGCGGCGCGCACGCCGACACTGGCGTCGACGTCCAGGAGTTCATGGTCGCCCCGATCGGCGCGCCGACCTTCAAGGAGTCGCTGCGCTGGGGTACGGAGGTCTACCACGCACTCAAGTCGGTGCTGAAGTCCAAGGGCCTGGCCACCGGCCTCGGCGACGAGGGCGGCTTCGCCCCCGACGTGGCGGGCACCCGGGACGCGCTGGACCTGATCAGCTCGGCCATCGCGAAGACCGGCCTGAAGCTGGGCAGCGACGTGGCGCTCGCGCTCGACGTCGCGGCCACCGAGTTCTACACCGCGGGCAGCGGCTACAAGTTCGAGGGCAGTCTGCGTTCGGCCGAGGAGATGGCGCGGTTCTACGCGGACCTGCTCACCGGCTACCCGCTGGTCTCCATCGAGGACCCGCTGTCGGAGGACGACTGGGACGGCTGGGTGGCGCTGACCGACGAGATCGGCGACAAGATCCAGCTCGTCGGCGACGACCTGTTCGTCACCAACCCGGAGCGCCTGGAAGAGGGCATCGCCAAGGGCGCGGCCAACGCGCTGCTGGTCAAGGTGAACCAGATCGGCACGCTCACGGAGACTTTGGACGCCGTCGAGCTGGCCCACCGCAACGGCTACAAGACCATGATGTCGCACCGTTCCGGCGAGACCGAGGACACCACCATCGCCGACCTCGCCGTCGCGGTCGGCAGTGGTCAGATCAAGACCGGTGCTCCCGCGCGCAGCGAGCGTGTGGCCAAGTACAACCAGCTGCTGCGCATCGAGGACGCACTCGGGGATTCGGCGCGCTATGCGGGCGACGTCGCGTTCCCTCGATTCGCGTTCGAGGGCTGACACCCCCGGTGCGAGAGACGGGCCCGCAGGCGGTAGCTTGCGTGACCACGGAGGGCCCCGGGAGCACCGCAGATTAGACACCGCGATGCGAGAGACGGGCCCGCAGGCGGTAGCTTGCGTGACCACGGAGGGCCCCGGGAGCACCGCAGATTAGACACAGGGGCAGGACATGACGGAGCGACGTGCGCGTGGTACCAGTCCAGCCGGACGCGGAGACCGCCGCACGTCGCGTGCCGCCAGATCGCGCCCGGCCGACGCCGCGGCCAAGCGCAGCCGCAGGCGGGCCGAGCCCGCGGAGAAGAAGCCGGGGCCGCGCAAGAGCGAGCGGGGTTCCGCGGGCGACAAGCACGACCACACCATCCTCGGTCTGTCCACCGGCAAGGCGGTGATCCTCGCGATCGTGGTGTGCGGGCTCGCCCTCACCCTCGCCGTGCCGATGCGCACCTACTTCACCCAGCGTGCCGAGGCAGCCCAGCTGGCGCAACAGCGCGACGAGCTGGAGGCCGATCTCGCCCGATTGCGCGATCGCCGTGCGCAGCAACAGGATCCCGCCTACATCCGCTCGGAGGCGCGGGACCGGCTTCGTCTGGTACTGCCCGGCGAGACGCCGTACATCGTGCAGGTGCCCGGCATCGAGGCGCCGGCACCGCCCGCGGCGCCGACCAAGTTCAGGGAGCCCGATCCCTGGTACACCCAACTGTGGCGAAGCATCTCCGAGCCGCAGCCGACGCCCGCGGCCGCGCCGCCAGGACGGGAAGGACCCAGGTGACCGCACCGAACGACCAGGATCTCGCGATCATCGCCGAACAGCTGGGCCGTACACCGCGCGGTGTGCTTGCCATCGCTTACCGCACCCCGGACGGGATCCCGGCCGTTGTGAAGACCGCTCCTCGGCTGCCGGACGGCACCCCTTTCCCGACCCTCTACTATCTGACCGATCCTCGGCTCACCGCGGAGGCGAGCAGGCAGGAATCCGCCGGTGTGATGCGCGAGATGACCGAACGGCTCGGCGCCGACCCGGAATTGGCCGCCGGCTACCGCGCCGCCCACGAGAGCTATTTGGCCGAGCGCGACGCGATCGACTCGCTCGGCACCGATTTCACCGGTGGCGGGATGCCCGAGCGGGTCAAATGCCTGCACGTCCTGATCGCGCACTCGCTGGCCAAGGGGCCGGGAGTGAACCCGCTCGGCGACGAGGCGGTGGCCCTGGCCGCCGACCACGGCTTGCGCGGCACCGCGATTCCGGCGGACTGGCCGAAGTACAAGCCGAGCGGCCTACGAAACAAGGAAGTGCGGTAATGAGTAACCGGGTAGCCGCCGTCGACTGTGGCACGAACTCCATCCGACTGCTGATCGCCGACGTGCTCGGCGACGGCCGCTTGGCCGATGTGCACCGCGAGATGCGGATCGTCCGTCTCGGCCAGGGTGTCGACGCGACCGGCTCGCTCGCGCCGGAGGCGATCGAACGCACCCGCGTCGCCTTGGCCGACTACGCGGCGCTGATGCGCGAGACAGATGTCAGCCGGGTACGGATGGTCGCTACCTCCGCGACCCGGGACGCCGCCAACCGCGAAGATTTCTTCGCCATGGCGCGTGCCGAGCTGGGCAAGGTGGTGCCGGGCGCCGAAGCCGAGGTGATCACGGGTAACGAAGAGGCGCGGCTGTCATTCGCCGGTGCGATCGGCGAATTGTCCAGTGAGGCGGCACCTTTCGTGGTCGTAGACCTGGGCGGCGGCTCGACCGAGCTGGTGTTCGGCGACAACGCGGGCGTGCAAGCCGCCTATTCCGCCGACATCGGCTGTGTCCGGATCACCGAGCGCTGCCTTACCGGCAATCCGCCGACGGCCGAGCAGATCGCCGCGGCTCGCGCATTCGCCTCCGAGCGGCTGGCGGAAGCGTTCGCGCATGTTCCCGTAGCGGGGGCACATACGTGGGTCGGTGTCGCGGGCACGATGACCACCCTCGCCGCGGTCGCGCTCGACCTCCCCGAATACGACCCGGAGAAGGTTCATCTCGCGCGGCTGACACTGGACCAGGTCCGCGCCGTCTGCGACCGGCTGGTCGCGATGAACCACGACCAGCGCGCCGCCCTCGGCCCGATGCACCCGGGCCGGGTCGACGTGATCGGTGGCGGCGCGGTCATCACCGAGGTACTCGCGGAGGAATTGTCCCGTCGCGCCGGAATTTCCGAGCTGGTCGTCAGTGAACACGACATTCTCGACGGCATCGCACTGTCCATCGCCTGAGCATCCCCTGGGCAACTGGGCTCAGGTACGTGGGCTGTCCCGATCGCCATCGGCTGTGGCGCGCGATCTGCCGACCACGATATCGGCGAGCCTGGACAGGGATTCCTGATTGCGCGGTAGCAGCAGCAGTTCCTGGATGATGTCGGGCACCCACGTGCCCGGGCCGTGCTTGGTGTGCTCGTACATGCGGATCCGGGTCCGGTCAGGTGCCGTCTCGGTGAGTTCCAATCGGATCCACGCCGAGCCGAACGGTCGAAGCTTGGCCTCCAGTTCCAGCAGTCGCGGCGGCTCGACCGCGCTGACCTGCGTGATGTCGTCTACCGTGAACGGCCACACACCGGCGCGGTAGTGCAGCTGGGTGCCTTCCGCGGGCCAGCCGGGGTCGACGTCGCGGATATGGGTGGCGCCGACCACCCAGGCCGCGTACGACCAGCCGTCGGAAAGGACGGCGAAGGTGTCTTCCGCCGATGCCTGCACCATGTGTTCGACGTGGACCATGAGCACAACGCTTTCTGGGCGGGGGCTGATCGCGGCCGGCTGCTGCCTCCTGGGTGCCCTGCCGCGGAAGGGACAAACGTTCAATACGTTCAGTGTCAGTTGCCTGCGGAATCGATGACTTGCGTGCGATGGTTCGAGGATGGTTGAAGCGGCAACATCGCAGGAATCAGTGCAGACCCGTACTCTGTTCGGCCACCCGATCGGGCTGGTCAACCTCTTCGGAGTCGAGCTGTGGGAGCGGTTTTCGTTCTACGGGATGGTCACCATCCTCGGGTACTACCTGTACTACTCGGCGATCGACGGCGGTCTGGGTCTGGCCAAGGACACTGCGGTCGGCCTCGTCGGCGCCTACGGCGGTCTGGTCTACCTGTCCACGGTGCTCGGCGGCTGGATTGCCGACCGACTGTTCGGTATGGAGCGCACCCTGCTCTACGGCGGCGTCGTGGTCATGGCCGGGCACATCGCGCTGGCTGTGCTGCCCGGACTGGTCGGCGTCGGGGTCGGCCTGGTGCTGGTCGCGCTCGGCAGCGGTGGGCTGAAGGCGAACGCGTCTTCGCTGCTCGGCACCCTCTATGCGAAGGGGGACGCGCGCGCCGACGGCGGATTCACGCTGTTCTATCTGGGCATCAATCTCGGTGCGTTTTCCGGCCCGCTGCTCACCGGTCTGCTGCAGACCAACCTCGGCTTCCACTTCGGCTTCGGCGCGGCGGCGATCGGTATGGCGCTCGGCCTTGCCCAGTACATGGTGTTCCGCCGTAACCTCGGCACGCATGGCCGCGCGGTGCCGAATCCGCTCTCGCGTAACGCCGTCGGGCCATTGGTGGCCGGAGTGATCGGCGCCGCGGTGCTCGTCGTGGTGGTGTGGGTGACCGGGCTGGTTACGCTGGACAACCTCCCTGAGGTGACGACCGGCGTCATTGTCGCCGCTTCGGCCGGGTACTTCGCCGTGCTGCTCACCAGCGGCAAGGTCACCGAGCTCGAGCGCAGCCGGGTGCGCGCGTTCCTTCCGCTGTTTCTGGCCAATGCGGTGTTCTGGTCGCTGTTCAAGCAGATCTTCACGGTGTTGGCGGTCTACTCCGACGAACGGATGAACTGGAGAATCTTCGGTTGGACCGCGCCCTCGAGCTGGATCGGCTCGGTCCAGCCGGTATGGGTCCTCCTGTTGTCGCCGGTGTTCGCGCTCCTGTGGACCAAGCTGGGGCAGCGCGCGCCGAGCACGCCGCGGAAATTCGCGCTCGGCGTGATCGGCATGGGTGTCGCGTTCTGGTTGTTCGTGCCCATGTCCGGTAGCACCGGGCGCGCCGTGCCCGCACTGCTGGTGCTGGCGATCATGGCCGTGTTCGCGATCTCCGAGCTGCTGCTTTCGCCAGTCGGTCTCGCGGCCACGACCCGACTGGCACCGGAAGCTTTTCGGGCTCAGATGATGGCGTTGTATTTTTTCTCCGTTGGCCTCGGAACGTCGATGTCGGGTACTTTGGCTCGGTTCTATGACCCAGGCCACGAATTCGCCTACTTCGGTATCACCGGGACGGTCGTGGTGTGTGCGGGGTTGATCGTCGCTGCTGTCGCGCCGTGGATCAGCAGGTTCATGGCGGGCGTGCATTAGCGCCGCCGAGGTTGGAGAACAGATGCTCAACAGCAGTATGAAGGAGGACGCGTGACGAACCCCAGGCCTCGAGCCGGCATCACGGGTGATGTCTCGTCTCGATGGGGCGGTCTGTTCCGCACCAAATCCGTCGAACAGTCGATTCGCGACACCGACGAGCCCGACTCGAAACTACGCAAAGATCTGACCGCCTGGGATCTCACCGTCTTCGGTGTCGCCGTCGTGGTCGGCGCGGGCATCTTCACGCTCACCGCCCGCACCGCGGGCGACGTCGCGGGCCCCTCCGTCTCGATCGCTTTCGTCTTCGCCGCGATCGCCTGCGGTTTGACGGCGCTCTGCTATGCCGAGTTCGCCTCCACCGTCCCCGTGGCGGGCAGTGCGTACACGTTCTCCTACGCCACCTTCGGCGAGATCGTCGCCTGGATCATCGGCTGGGACCTGATCCTGGAGTTCGCGCTCGCCGTGGCGGTGGTGGCCAAGGGCTGGTCGCAGTACCTCGGTGAGGTGCTCGGCACCACCTCGCCGGTCGCCCACTTCGGCCCGGTGTCCTTCGACTGGGGTGCGGTGCTGCTGATCGCCGTGCTCGGTGTGCTGCTCGCGACGGGCACCAAGGTGTCCTCGCGGGTGTCGGCGGTGGCGGTGGCCATCAAACTCGCCGTGATCGCGCTCGTACTGGTCGTCGGCTGCACCTACTTCAAGGCATCGAACCTCACGCCGTATATCCCGCCGTCCCAGGCCGGAAAGGAAGGCGAGGGCCTGCGGCAGTCGCTGTTCTCCTATCTGACCGGCGCCGGACACAGCAACTTCGGCTGGTACGGCCTGCTCGCCGCGGCCAGCCTGGTGTTCTTCGCGTTCATCGGTTTCGACGTCGTCGCCACCACCGCGGAGGAGACCAAGAACCCGCAGCGCGCGGTCCCGCGCGGCATCCTCGGCTCGCTGCTGATCGTCACCATCCTGTACGTCGCGGTGTCGCTCGTACTCACCGGCATGGTGCCCTACACCGAGCTGACCGGCAAAAACGCCACGTTGGCCACGGCGTTCGCCATCCACGGCGCGACCTGGGTGAAGAACATCATCTCGATCGGCGCACTCGCCGGGCTCACCACCGTCGTGATGGTGATGTTCCTCGGGCAGACCCGCGTGCTCTTCGCGATGGCGCGCGACGGCCTTGTGCCGCGCAAGCTCGCCCACACCGGCAAGAAGGGCACGCCGGTGCGCATCACCGCAATCGTCGGCGCGGCGTGCGCGCTGCTCGCCGGGTTCGTCGACTTCGGCACCCTGGAAGAGATGGTCAACATCGGAACGCTCTTCGCCTTCGTGCTGGTCTCCATCGGCGTGCTCATCCTGCGCCGCACCCGCCCCGACCTGCCACGCGGCTTCCGCGTCCCGCTCGTCCCGCTGATCCCGGTCCTCGCGGTGCTGGCCTGCCTGTGGCTGATGCTGAACCTGTCGGTGGAGACCTGGCTGCGCTTCCTGGTCTGGATGGCTATCGGCTTCGTCATCTACTTCACCTACTCCCGCCGCCACTCTCTGCTCCGGCAAACTCCCGCCGAGTAGCCCGCGACCGGGACATGGCGGTGGTGAACCACGACAAAGCCCCACCACCATGTCCCGGTCCGGGAGCGAGGGATAGCCTGGCGCGGTGTCACAGCGTGAGTTGGTTGTTCTCGGGACCGCTAGCCAGGTCCCGACGAAACAGCGGAACCACAACGGTTACCTGCTTCGGTGGGATGACGAGTCGGTCCTGTTCGATCCGGGGGAGGGGACGCAGCGGCAGATGACGTATGCCGGTGTCACCGTCACCGGTCTCACCCGTATCGGCATCACCCATTTCCACGGCGACCACAGTCTCGGGCTGGCCGGAATAGTGCAGCGGATCAATCTCGACCGAGTGCCGCATCCGGTCGACGTGTGGTTCCCTGCCTCGGGCGCCCACTACTACGACCGGCTCGTCAACGCGACCTCCTACTATCACCGCGCCGAGCTGCGGCCTCGCCCGGTTATCGGCCCCGGCGTGGTGGACCTGCCCGGCACGCCTTTCACCGTCACCGCTGCCCAGCTCTCCCATCCGGTCGACACGTTCGGCTACCGGCTCAGCGAGCCGCCCGGCCGCCGCATCCTGCCGGACCGGCTGCGCGCCCTCGGCCTGCACGGCCAGGTCATCTCCGAACTGCAACAGCAGGGCACCATCGAATTCGACGGTCGCACAATCACTCTGGACGAGGTCAGCGAGCCGCGCCCCGGCCAGAACTTCGCCTTCGTCATGGATACCCGGCTCTGCGACGGCGTCCAGGAACTCGCCGCCGACGCCGACATGCTCGTTATCGAGGCCACCTTCCTGGATGCCGACGCCCACCTTGCCACCGAATACGGCCACCTCACCGCGGGCCAGGCCGCCAGGGCCGCCGCCGACGCAGGCGTCCGCACCCTCGTCCTCACTCACTTCTCCCAGCGCTACCGCGACCTCGACGAGCACCTGACCGAAGCAGCGAAGTACTTTCCCGGCGAAATCCACATCGCCGCAGACCTCGCGCGAATCCCGCTGCCACCTCGCCGCTGAACTTCGTCCCATCGAATTCCGCCGCCGACGCTAACGGCTCGACCGCCACCACCGATCTAGATCTCTGGGACGCCCGCCGAACCGAGCCGAACGACAGCAGTCCGCACCGATCGCACCACCGAACCGACCACCACCTCGGCAACGGCCACGCCCCGCCACCCGACGAACACTCGGGATTCCGGTACATCCGTACGACTCGGTACGCTGTCCCGGACGGCCCCTATAGCCCAATTGGCAGAGGCAGCGGACTTAAAATCCGCCAAGTGTCGGTTCGAGTCCGACTGGGGGCACTACGACGTCGCAGGTAGATGACCCTCTGTCGCATCCTTGTCAACTTGGTCGGCCACCTCGGTCCGCAGTGAGTCCGCAGCAGCCATCGCGCCCCGGTTCATTGCGTTGGCGACCGGGTCCAGGTCGTCATCGAACAGATGTCCGTACAGTCCAAAGTCAGTGTCGCAGGCTTGTGGCCCAGCATCTTCTGCACGATCTTGATGTTCGCGCCCGCAATGATCGCCAGCGACGCCGCATTCGGATTCAGGTTTCGGTGTTCGGGGTTAGTTTTCGTGGGTTGTTGCGGAGTCCGGACATAGTTTCGGTTCCGAGGACGTAGCCCGGTAGGAGCGGGCAGACTGCGTGGCCGTGTCGGGCCTGATGGTGGCCGCGGGCGGGGAGTTCGCCCCTACTTCGTTCATAGCCCGCGCCGCCGACGACCTACGCGATGACGCCACGCGACGCTACTCATCGGACGTCGACGCACGCATCAGGAACCGCATGCGGGACACGGTCGTTGCCACGCCGATGCCAGCAACGAGGATCGCCCCCAGCCCAGTTCGGCGGGGTGTTTTCGTGCTTAGAGCGCATCTGAGAGCTCGGCGTTTGGTCGGCGTGTGAGGCGTGGGATCTGAGAGGACTCCCGGTACGACTGAGGTTTCCACACCAAGACGTCACTACCGAGAGTCCCTGTGCCAGTGTCGCTTACCTGCTCGTGTTCGTCGTGCCCGGCCCACGGCAAGTCGCCGGCCGACT
>NZ_JBFRFQ010000056.1:0-42094 GCF_052114905.1 Nocardia sp. 2TAF39 | reverse complement strand
GCCCACCGGCACGATCACCGCGTTCTTCACCGCCTGCGCCTTCACCAAACCCAAAACCTCGGTCCGGAAATCCTCCAACCGATCCGACCACCGCAAACCACCACGCGCCACCGAACCGAAACGCAAATGCACACCCTCCACCCTGGGGGTGTACACGAAAATCTCGAACTGCGGCCTCGGCTTCGGCAACTCCGCAATCGCATGCGGATTCAGCTTCACCGACAGGTAGTCCAGCGGGTTGCCCGCGTCGTCGCGCCGGTAGTAGTTGGTGCGCAGCGTCGCCTCGATCAGGCCGAACAGAGCGCGCAGAATCCGGTCGGTGTCCAGGCTGACGACGGCGTCGATCTCCGTCTGCACCCGCTCGGCGAGCGCCGCGGCCCTGGTGGCCGCCTCCGCGCCGACACCGTCCGGATCGAAGTGCGCGGCGAACAGCTCGGTGCACGACCGCGCGGTAGCCGGATGGGTCAGCAGCACGCGGGTGATGTTGCCGAAAGTGTAGGCGAATCCGGCCTGCTGCAGGTATTTCGCATACGCGCGCAGCAGCACCACCTGACGCCAGTGCAATCCGGCGCGCAGCACCAGCTCGTTGAGGCCGTCGACCTCGGCACGGCCGAACCACATCGCGGTCACGGCCTCCGGAAAGCGTCGTCGCACACTGGTTTCCGGCAGCGATTCGAGTTCCACCGAGTGCTCGAGGTGTGCGGAGGACTCACTGTCGAGCGCGTCGCGCAGCGGCGCCGCGGCGACGCGCAATCCGAAGTCGTAGATCCAGCGATCCGGCCGATCCGGCAGCGTGATCTGGTATGGCCGCTCGTCGACGACTTCCACACCCAGACTCTGCAATACCGGAAGTACCCGGCTCAGCGAGATCCCCTCTCCGGCGACATACAGCGTGAATCGCCATTCCGCCGAGGAGGATTCGCTTTGCCGGTACAGATTTGTGTCGATGGCGCCGTCGTCGAGCCGCTCGAGCCGCCGCAGATCGGAAAGCGCGTGCGCGGGCTCGTGTTCCTGCTGGTAGCTCGCCGGGAACGCGGCCGCATAGTCGGTGGCCAGCGCCTGTGGTACATCGGACGCGCCCGCGGCCTCGGCCACCAGGCGGTCGCCCCAGGTCCAGGTCGTCGCCAGCAACAGCTCCTGGATCCGCTCACGGTTCTCGTCGGAGATGTCGGCAGCTTCCGCACCGGGCTTGCGGTGCACCGTGAAGTAGACGACGGCCAGTTCCGATTCGGTGGCCCGCGCCGAATAGGCGATCTGCTCGGCGTCGAATTCGGCTCGCAGGATGTCGCCCATGCGCAGACGGACTTCGGTGGAGTAGCGGTCGCGCGGCAGATAGACCAGGCAGTAGATGGCGTCGCTGCGCGCGTCGCGCCGGATGAACAGCCGCACCTGCCGCCGCAGGCCCAGATTCATGACCGCGGACACGGTTTCGAACAGCCTGCGCGCGTCGGTGGAGAACAGCTCGACCCGCGGGAACGACTGCAGCATCTCCAGCATCGCCTGCCCGGAGAACGAATCGAGCCCGAAACCGGCCCACTCGATGACCTGCAGCACGCGACGCGAGATGACCGGGATGTCGAGGATGTTCTCGTGCAGACCCGCGACGGTGAAGGTGCCCACGAAGACGTGCTCGCCCTTCACCATGGCGACAGTGTCGCCCCAGGACGCGCGACCACTGGGATCGGTGCCGCCATAATCGGCGACGCTGATGAAGTACAGATCCCGTGAACCCGGCAGCAGCGAGTCCACCGAGCCGTTGGCCATGCGAAGGACCGTCCGTTTCGCGCCGACCACGGGCACGCTGATATCCGCGACAGCTCCGTTGCTGAGCACGCCGAGCCCGGTGCCCGGCAGCTGCCACGGCTCGAAAGCCGCGTCCGCACTCGGCGCGGAGCGACGGAAGTGATAGTAGCCGTAGCCGAGCGGAGTGAAGTGCCCATCGGACAACCAACGCAGCAAGTTGGAGGTTTGGGGGATCTCGGCGTCGTCAGCCCATTTGGCGGCTTGGTCGAGCTGGTCGGCGACGGTGTTCAGCACCTCGACCATGGTCGGGGTGTCGTCGGCGACCTGGCGCAGGTCGGCCAGCAGCGGCGGCAGTGCACGCTCGATACGATCCACCAGCTCGTCGGACAGGCCGGTGCCCAGCTGCACGTGGATCCACGACTCGCGCAGCGTCTTTCCGTCGGTCTCGCCGGTCGGTTCAGCTTCGCCGTCGCGGGGCGCGATGGTCAGCAACTTGCCATCGGCGTCGCGGGAAACGTCGAACACCGGGTGCACCACCTCGGTGACCGTCGCGCCGAGCCGACGCAGTGCAGCGGTGACCGAGTCGACCAGCAGCGGCATATCGTCGTTGACGATCTGGATCGCAGCGCCCAGCTCTGCGCTGTCGTCCTGGCGGTAGACCCGGCTGATCGCCGACCCGGGGGCACGGGTGGCGGCCAGCTCGAGATGCTGCCGGAAAATCCGCTCGGCCCGATCCGTGATCGCCGAGGTGGAGGAACCCGGCTGGATCCACCGGAAGTAGACCGCCTCTAGTTCGGTCGGATCATTGCGGAACCGCTGTGGTGTCATCGTCTGCTGGGTGGTTGCCACCATCGATCCGTTGCCTTCCCGAGAACTGCGCTCGTACGTTTTCGTACTTCGAAAATAACGTACCGCTATATAACGGCACAATCAACAGTGTAACAATAATTACTCTCGCCGGACAGCGGTCGCGTGCTTGCGGATCAGGGATTTTTCCGGCCCGACGGAGTGTGAGCAATGTGCCGTCAGCGGACCAGTCCCGCTCGCGAGAGGAAGGTCTGGGCGGCAGCCTTACCGGCGAACGTCCCAGTCTCCAACCGCAGACCCACGCGAGTGTCCGCGTACCAGACGGTTGCCGACGGCCCGATCGCGGCATAGACGGGCCCATCGACAAGTACTGTCCCGCCCGCACCGCGCCAACGAGAGATTGTGTCGGCCAAGCGATCCGGCTGCGCGCGCTCGGCATAGAAGGTCAGGTCCCTGCCGCCCGCGATGCCACCGAAGAGCATCGGATGATTGGCGGCGATCACGCATTTCTCGCCCTGCCCACCAGAATCCATCGGCTGACACGACGCCGCCGACCGCAACGGCTCCGGCACAACTTCCTCCGACGTGGCGCCGGGAAGCGAGGGCAGCTCGATCGAACAGGACCGGGCGACGACGACGCCGAGCACGATCAGGACCAGGATGGCCACACCGAGCGCGCGCCACTGCCACCGCGGAAAGCCTGCAACCACAACCTTTTCCGCCTCGGCACCGAGCTTCTCGGCGACCTTGACGAGCTTGGCGGGTGCCTGCTCGACAACGGACTCCACAGCGTGCACGACAGCGCGTAACGGCGCCCCACAGTGCCCGCAGCGGGAGTCGGCACCGGTATTGCGATGCGCACAGTACTGGCAGATCAGCTCGGGCGGCCTCGACACGTCAGCGCCCCGTGACGACGACCGAGGAGATCGCAGTCGTGTTGATCGACGCATCACCCTTGGATTCGAGCACGGTCAGCACGATCTTCGAGGCGCTCACCGGCGGCTCGATCTTGGTCACCACCAAGGTGCGCTGGTCGAGCGTCGGCTGGGTGTAAACGGTCTTGTTCCCATCGTCGAATTGATACGAAACCCGGCTGACCGTGCGGTACTTCGCCCACTGGTCGGTGCCGTCCGACCCGATGTTGTCCCAGCCGGGCATGATGCCGACCGAGTCGATCTGATAGGTCTTGCCCAGATCGATCGTCATGACCTGGCCGTCGACCTTGTAGGCGCGTACGCACGACCACGCCTTGCCCGACTGTCCGCCGAAGGCGTCCATCGCCGACGTGCTGCCCGGCGGGCATTTCGAATCCGCGGATTTCACCTGGATCAAAGAGCCCGCCGCTGGAGCGGCCGAAGTCGCGGGTGCCGCCGAGGTCGGCGGCGGAGTGACGACCAGGAGCTTATCCTGTGCGGTGTCCTTCTCCTGGCCTCCGGTGGTGATCAGCAGCAGCACGAGCAGCACCGCGACAACCGCGCCGACAGCCAGCGCCACCTTTGGTTTACGCAGCTGGGTGAGGGCGTCACGCCCGACCTGCTTGGCCTGCGCGAGCCGGTCCGCCTGGGTGGACGCGGGGCGTTCTGGTTCTGGTTCCGGCTCCTCTGGCGCGTTCGCCTTGGCGGCGACCGCGGAATAGTCGGCCGCGTAATCCATTGCGGGACTGGAGTCCGGCGACTGACCGTTCAGCAGCGCGAGGATTCGCTCGCTCGCCCGCGGACCGTCGGCGTTGCGCCGCCGCGGCGCTGACACTTCCAGCTCCTCGTCGACGTCGGGAATACCGAATGTGGCCGCGCTGTACTCCGGCTGCTCGGGATTCTCGCGCGTCGCCACGCTGGACTGCCCGAACGACGGATCGGACAGCAACGCGTCCAGGACCACACCTCGATGACGGAGAAATACATCTCCCGGGTCCTCGTCGGGCATGATTCGGATCGTATCCGGACCGGGCCGCACGCCGGGCCGGCGCTATTCCCGCTGGAGAGAACAGCTGACGGGTCCGGTCAGGGTCAGCGCTTCTTTTCCTCGGTCACAAAATACTCCGGTGGCACATCGAACACGCGAGCCAGCGCGATCACCAGGTCCAGCCGCGGGATCGCGTCACCATGGATGAGCCGGTACAAACCGGACTGCGACACCGGCACGTCCGGATACGCCAGTTCCAAATGCTGCGCCAGCGAGTACAGCGTGAGCGAGCGCGTCGATCCGTCCTCGGTCGAGACGACGGATTCCGCGATCAGCTCCGACAGCCGGCTGGAAAATATCGCCGCTGCCGCCTGTCTCGGGGTTAGTGCGTCCCCGGCCTCCGGATGAGGGAGATCGCCACCATCGGAATGGGTGTCCGCTACCACGGTGATAGACATTAACCGACCACTCCCATCAGCTCACGCGACGGCCACCAGGTTGCGGCGGCGCAACCGTGGAGCCCGGGGCCCCCGCGCCAATCGCGGGCGGGCCGTCGACGGAATCGAAATAACGTGTTTCGCCTCTCGGCTCGATCAGGTCGACCCGGACAGTGCGCATCGGAATGCTCACGTCCACCGCGGTCGCGCTGACCTGATTGATCGCGAGATCGACCGAGCGCCTGCGCGGACCGCCAGGCTCGCTGATGGTGACCGTCGTGTGCGCGCTCGACGCGCGCGGCGGCAGGTGATCGAAGACGGCAATGGTCGCGGGAATCTCCGCGGCCGGATCGCTCTCGCCGCCTGGTCCACCAGTGCCGTGGCCCGCCATGCGCAGCGAGCGGGGGTCGCCGACCGCGGCGACAAGCTGCCGCCAGCTGTCCGGCCGCGCCGAGTGAATCTCCACATCCGCGCCGACCACCATCGCCCGCAGGACGATCTGCTGGGCGACCGGCAGCATCGCATGCACATCGATCGTCCGTCTGCGTGGGTTGTACCGTGCCGGGTCGAACAGCGGCAGTGCCAGGGTGTGCCGCGGCTGACCGCTGATCGCGCCCAGGATCTGGCCGTTGGGGCCGATGGCGATGGCAAGGTCGGCGACGAGGTCATCGGGGGCGATGTCGGAGCCGGATTCGGAACCGCGCAGGACACGCACCGAGGTGCCGGTAGGCAACGAGGCCATCAGCGCTATTGACTGGCCGCCCCCGAGCAGCCGCAGGTAATCCGGCGGCGCGGTGGTCACGGCCGGGCCGATGAACCGCACGAGCGCACGCGGACCCGCCGTGTTGTCGGTCAGGTTCACCACGAGCGTGGTGCGGCCGCGGTTCCAGGTCCAGCAGTCATCCAGGCCGACGCCGTCCAACCGCGTCCAGTCGATCAGGAAGCTGGTGACGCAGCGGCCGGGCACCGAAGATTCCAGGCAGCTCCAGGTCTCCCGCAGGTCGGTCAGCTCGACCCCCGCGTGCAGCAGCCGCGTCGCGTCCCGCAGGGCCGCCGCAGGGAGCGCGTGCGCGGCGATTCCGCGTTCCCGTAGCCGCCCCGCGATCCGGTGCGCGGCGGTGGCCAGCGCCTTCGGGGCGACCACCGCGCAAGGGCCGCGCTTGCTCAGCGCGGCCAGGTTGCGTTCTTGGTCGAGCCGCACCACCAGCCAGGTCAGCCGGTCGCCGACCACCGGGTGGGAGCCGATCAGCTGGTCGTACAGCATGCTGTAGCTGCCGGTCGACCGGACGCGCTGCCCGGTCGTCACGATGTCGATATCGACGGCGATGCCGAAATGGTCGAGCATAGGGCGCAGTATGTCGACGGGAATGGTGTCCTCGGTGTAGAGGGTTCGCTCCGCGATGACCGTTGGAAGATCGAGGTTGGGGGCGAGCTGGATCATCGCGACCAGTGTGGTGTCCGCTTCGTTGATCCCGCACACGCCCGCCGCGACCTCCACGTCGCGGATCCGGGCGAGTACCACCCGTTCGCGCGCCCTGGCGGTACGGCCGAAGCGGAACTCCGCCCAGTCGAGCAGCCAGCGAGCGCTGGTGCGTCCGTTCACCCGCACGGTCACGGTCGTGACCAGGAACGTAACGACCACCGCGCTCACCCACCACGGGGTCTTGGCCGACAGGCCGACCAGCAGCGGGCTGCCGACGACCACGATCGCGGCGAAAGGAACACGTTCGACGCCGGCGACCCGAATACTCGGAAGGCTCACCGCCGCCTCCGCACCAGTGCATTCACACGGCTCCCGCCGAGACCGAGCAGCACGGCCACGACGATGACGGTGGTCGCCGTGACCGCGGGCCGCGGATCCTTCGCACGCGGCGGGGCCGGCATGGTCAGCTCCGAGGATCGGAACAGCCCGGCGGGCTGCTGCGGCGGTGTGCGGTAGCTCAGTGCGGCCAGCGGGTCGATCATGCCCGCACCGACCGCGTTGTCGATGCCGCGGGCCGGAGCGTGCGCGCTGGCCTGCAGCCGGGAGGCGATCTCGCCGGGGGTCTCGTTCGGAAAACGCGACCGCAACAGCGCAGCGACTCCGCTGACGTAGGCCGCGGCGAAGGACGCGCCGCCGACCGGCACCAGTTTGTCCGGTGACCCGACAGCGTTGATCAGACCGCCTCCGCCGGGCCCGAGCGATTCGATGCCGGTCCCCGGCGCGGCCACCGAAACCCACGGTCCCGTCAGCGAATCCGGCATCGGTGCGCCGGTCGCGCTGGTGAATCCGACCGTGAGCACATCGGCACCGAACCAACCCGGCGTCGAAATAGTCTTCACATCACGCCAATTCCGCGCGTCGGCGGGCCGGGTCGGGTCGATGTCGGGGTTCTGCGAGCAGTTCGCGCTGCCCGCGGTGTTGCCCGCACCCGCGACGATGAGCGCACCACGGATGTGCACGGCGTGTCCGATGGCCGCCGACAACATGGACTGGTCCACCCGTGCGTCCGCGGGCACACAGATCGGCAGCGAGACCGTGATCACGCCCGCTCCCTGGTTCGCAGCGCGGGTGATCGCCCGCGCCATCGTGCGGATATCGACGGCAATCTGCTGGGTGGGATCAGAGTTCGGCCGTTCGGGGCTGAACGCGCCGGAGCGGGTGCGCAGCGACATGATGCGCGCGTCGGGGGCGACGCCGGCGAATCCGTCAGTAGGGTCGGATGCCGCGCCGATGATTCCGGCCACCAGCGTGCCGTGCGCATCGCAGTCGGACAGTCCGTCGCCGCCGGCTGCGACGTAGTCGCCGCCGCCGATGAGGTTGGGTAGCCGCGGGCTGGGCTGCACGCCTGTGTCGATGACCGCGACGGTGACGCCGGCGCCCCGGCTCAACGCGCGGGCGCGCCGCAGGTCCAGCGCCAGTTCCGGCGGCGGAGTTCGGGTTAGATCGCTCTCGGGCAGCACCCCCGCGGCCAGGCAGCCCTTGTCCTGCTTGGTCGGAAGTTCCGGTCCCGGCGGATCGTCCTGCGGCGGTGAACCGACCACCACTTCCGGCGGTTCCAGCGCACCAGCGGGCGCGGCGGGGATGGCAAGCAGTACCCCGGCGAAGACCGCGACGGCAACGCTGCCGACCTTCATCAGATTCCTCGCATCGCGGTGTAGACGCCCATTATCCAGAAGGCGATCACCGGAACCACCAGGATGAGCGCATACTCCACCAGATCGATGACACGGCGGGTCACCGGCGACAGACGCTTGCCAGGCAACCGGATCGCTGCGACGCATGCGGCACACGCCGCGAGAGTGACCACCACTCCGACAATCAGATCCGCTGCTGGGGTCTGGTATGCCCCGACCAAGACGAAACCGACGCCACTCACTGTGACCGCGGCACCGGTGATCAGCGCGATCGCCTGGACACGGTCCGGATGCCAGCGCGACCGCATCGCAAGGAGGCCCGCGATGGCCGCGGACATGACGATCTCTCGGATACCCCCGGGACTGACCGCGGCCGTGATGCCAGCGGAGATCGAAAGCAATGCCGAGATCGCGGCGATCAGTCCGCGCAGGCTGGTCACCGCCAGCCGTGCCCGGCCCTCGATACCGACCTCGTTACTGCGCCGCTGCCGCTCGCTGTCCTCGGTGTGCTCATGGTCCTCGCGCACGGTCTCGGCGTCGAAGATGTCGGTCAGTGTGGTCGGTGCGACCTCGTTGCCGGGGTCGGGCAGATCCGGCGGGCGGATCCGCGCGATAACCACGGCAAGACGCGGCGCGGCGGTCAGCAGCACGATCGCGACGAACACCACGGCGGCCGCCACCTGCCCCACCGACAGATCGAGATACGTCAGCGGCAGGGCCGCGGCGGTCACTGCCACGCCGAGCACCGTCACCGCCATCAGCGTCGCGATCCCCAGCCCGCTCAGCCGCATCATGGTGGCGGCGGCGACTGCGGCCACCACCGCTCCCGCCGCCAGATTGGCGGCGGCGAACGGACCCGGCTGATCGTAGGCGGGCGGCACCAGCATCGCGCCACCGGCGAACAGCAGCGGAGTCGCGGACAACGACAAGCCGAGGCAGATTCTGGCCGCGGCGCCGCGGCGCCGGGCCGCCGCGGCTGCTGCCCAGCAGAGCAGGCCGAGCAGCAGGGCGGGCAGTCCACACCACACGACCGAACCGGTCCGGGTCCACGACCACGACAGCATCGCGGCCACCATCGTGGCCCCCACGCCCAACACGGCGAGGCCGACCACCGCAGCGGTGTTCGCGTCGAACTCGGCGAACTCGCGCTCGTTGATCAGGGCCAGCGCGTCGGTGATGTCCTCGACTACCGGCGTGAACACCTCCGCCGATTCGACCACCGACAACATCAACACCGTGCCGTCGGTGACATCGTGGTCGCCGAGACTGCGCCAGCGCGGGATCGGCGGCTCGCCGGGGCGGGCCAGACTCCACTGCCCTTGCGGCGGGGTGAAGTCGACGCTTTCGTCATCGATCGCCGAGGCGAGCACGACCAGCAGATCGTCGATGAATGTCTCGATGGTGAACTTGGTCGGCACCACCATGTCGACCTGGTAGGTGGCGATCATCACGGCGATCCGGGCCCGTGCGACCTCCGCCGATGGCTGCGTCCCGGTGGGCGCGGGTGCTACGGCAGTGCTCATCGCCACCCTCCGCGGTCACCGGACTTGTCGGCGCCGCTGGTCAGGTACCCGGGGAACCCGTCTGCCAGCCAGGCGGCCAGTTCCTCGAACGCGAGCAGCGACTCTTTCTCGAGCAACCGCAGGTCGATCTCTCCTCCTTCGGCCAGGTGGGCGTCGTAAGGCAGCACGGTTGTCGGGCGCTGGGCGGTCGCGAACAGCTTCTCGATGGCGTCGACGTCGACCGTCGGCTTGACCGGCTGGTGGTGCACGATCGCGACGATCGACTTCGCGATCAGGTGCTGCAGACCGTGCGCACTGAGCCAGTTGAGTGTGGCCACCGCGCCGGTCACGCCACCGACGGTAGCCGGGGTGACAACGACGACGGCGTCGCTGGTCTGCAGAACGGTCGCGGTCGCGGAATCGAGCACTCCGGTCCCGCAGTCGACCATCAGCAGGTTGTAGTGGCGGCGCAGCACCTCGACCGCGGTGGCGTACTCGCGGCCGGACAGCGCCTCGGTGGCCTCGGTGCTCCACGGCGAGGCGATCACAGCGAGGTCAGCCGAATTGATCGAGGTGAACGACTGCACCGCGGAGAACGCGTCCAGGTTCTGCGACCGCGCCAAGTCGCGCAGGGTCAGCCCGTACGGGTGCCTGCTGGTGCGGGTGGCGAGATCGCCGAAGTCCGGGTTCGCGTCGATCGCGACCACTCGGTCCGGACGCAGGCTGGCGAAGGTCGAACCGAGCGTTGCCGCGGTGGTAGTGCGGCCGACACCGCCCTTCACGCTCACCACCGCGATCTGATAGGTGGAGGTGAGCTGGCGCCGAATGCGGTTGCGGCGGTCCTCGGCGCGCTGCTCGGCCGGGGAGAGCCCCAGGTTGAAACCGACCTTGTTCAACGCGCCGCGCACGCCCGAGTTGGACCGCAGCTGGGCACGCCGCGCGGCTGAGATGTCGGCGAGCAGCTCGATCGAGCTGAGCGCGGCGGGCAACACTTCGATCCGCGGCGTCTGATCGTAAGCCGAGCGATCGACGCGGTCGGGGACCCACGGCGTTGCCGATCCGGACTGCCAGTCCTGATTCGCCGACGCCGAGTCCGTGTGCGCGACGGCCTGCGATGGCTGCTCGGCGGACTGCTCGACCTGCTGTGCTGTCTGGTACTGCTGGGCCGGTTGCTGCTGAGCCGTAGGTTGCTGGGCCGTGTGCTGGGCGGGAGCCGATTGGATCGGTGCCGCGTTCGGCCGAGCGTCGGAATAGTCCCTCGACTGCGCGTTCACTCGCGGAGGTGCACTGGCGCCGGCCGGCGGTGGCCCCACGACGCCCGGCTTCGGACGGTGGCCGGATTCTGGCACGGGAGGCGACTGCGGCTCACGCGGCGCTCCGACCACGGGATCGACGTGAGTGAACGTGTCGGCATCCTGGCGGCCTTCGGGGGCGGGCCCCGGCGCAACGGATGCGTCCGTCAGCTCGCCGGTCTGTGCGAAGAACGCGTCGTAGCCGCCGCGAGCCCGCGCGGCGTCGGCCGAATGACCGTTTCTGCTCGGTGCTCGATTCATTTCCGCCGTCCTCTCCACAACCACGGTCCGACGTTCAGTTCAGTCGGCTGGTGTCGAACCAACTTCGGCCGGGCAGCAGGTCGATCAGCGCCCCGATGCCCGACCGCAAGGCCGCATCATCGCCGGGCGCATATCTGGCCCACATCCGTCCATCCATCGCGACGCTCGGAGTCACGATGACCCGCCCCGACAGGGTATCCAACACGCTCACGGAGAATTGGGGCTGCGCTGAGCTGCCGTCGTGGTGCTCGATCACCACCACCTCCGCCCGCCGGACCACCTCAGCCAGCACCCGGCTCAGCACTGCGGCGGTATGCGGTTCCGCACCGAGTTCCGCCAGGGCACGCCGCCGTTCGTCCTGGTCGTCGGGGACCTCGTCGAATTGCTCGGCCGTCGCGGCGATCGGCTGGAACTGCAACACCGGCGCCGGACCGAGCGCGGCCGTGACGGCGCCCGACAAGGTGTCGAGCTGGCGATCCTGCTGGAACACCGACTGGATGACGACATGGTCGTCGGAGCGCACCGCGAGCACATGGGTCTCGCCCGTGCGCACCAGCGACATCCGCAGCATCCCTTTCGGCTCGCCATCCAAGCCGGTATCCAGGATCCGGACAGCCATCTCCACATCCGGCCGGTACAGACACTGAAGCCAGCGCTCGACTACCGGGTGCACGCGACCATCCTCGAGCACGCCCACCTCGGTGAGCTGCGCGGTGACTACGGCATGCACCCGATCTCGATCCTCGATCCGGTAGATATTCGGCAGCAGGGCCAACACCTGGGGGTAGGAGTCGATGCCGACCAGATGTTGTAACAGCAGGGCGGCATCGACATTCAGGTCGACTACGACTGGATCGTCTTCCACACTTTCACCGAACGCATTGTGGTCCTTTCTCTCAACTGGGTATTTGGCCTCGGCGTGCTTCACCGGGGACGTTCCGCCGAGGCGAGCACCGCTTCGTCGTCGACCCGCTCGATAACGCCGACCGCCAGCGCCGGTTCGAGCACCGGCTCGTCCTGGCCGCCACGGTCCTCGTACTCGATGACCCCGATGACGGGGGGTTGCTCGAGTATCGGAACATCCTGAGGTTCGCCCGGTACGAATACCTTCGACGGCTTCTCGTCGTCGCGGCGTCGTCGCATGCGCGCCTTGGGCGCCACGGCACCGCGTGGCGGGCCCTTTCGCGCCATCGGCCCGGACGCCGTCTCTTGCGGCAAGGCGCCGAATGCCCGTCCCGCTCCCGGATTCCAGTTGGCGGGCATCCGGAATCCGGTCGACGCGCCCGGCATCGCTCCGAGGCCGCCGCGGGCCATATTCAGCGCGACGAGACTCCCGGCTCCACCATTCAATGCGGCCAGCGTCGGCGAGTTCTGCGAGGTGCCGTAGAACCAGGACTGGTCCGTGGCTCCGTCGCCTATGCCGTTCGTTCCCGAATCAGCGGACCACGCACTCGGATCCACCTCCTGCGCCAATTGCTCCGGAGTGGTGGTGGGGTTCGTCGGATCCGTGGGCTGTGTCGGATCGGTCGGCTGCGTCGGATCAGTAGGGGTCTTATCGCCGCTCCCGGGGCCCTGGTCGGATCCAGTCGACCGATCGCCAGTCGAGGAGGAGGTGGAGGATGTAGAAGTTTGGGTAGGACCGGTACTGGTATGGTCGATCGGCCCGTTACCTGTCGGGCTGTCATAGGACGCGTAATCCGTGCCCGGATTTGCGCCGGACGCAACGGGCGGCGCCTCAACCGGCGGCGGAAGGGCGGCCAGTGTGGGCATCAGTGCCCCAGCGTATTCGGCCATTACCAAGAGGGCCTCGCCTCTGAGCTCGGCCAACTCGGCCTCGGCCTCCGTGAGCGCCGCTGCGGCCAACGTGCCCATGCCGGGGAGGGCCGCGGCGCCGAGGGCCGCAGCTTGCTGGAGCCGGACCCGGGCAACCCTGGCGGCCACCACCGCCATGGCAGTCTTCGCCAAGGAGCAGATGTCAGCCGCTCGATCCAGCAGCTCGGCGGTCACATCAGCCACCGTGGCCTGCTCACGCAACCATGCCGCATGTTTATGGAACGCCACCTGCGCTTGGTCGGACGTAAGCGCTCGGAACGTCCCCCCCATCTCGACCATCGACCTGTCGGTGTTGGCCGCGGCGGCATTCAATTGCTTGGCCATTAGCGCATAAGATTTTGCGGTCAACCGCGTGGTTGCGGTCCCGTCGCCGAGAATC
The DNA here is from genome assembly GCF_052114905.1 of Nocardia sp. 2TAF39. NCBI lineage: Bacteria > Bacillati > Actinomycetota > Actinomycetes > Mycobacteriales > Nocardiaceae > Nocardia > Nocardia sp. 2TAF39. The sequence goes on along the minus strand of NZ_JBFRFQ010000056.1, from coordinate 28,821 downwards.
AACGGGTAGATAATTGCTTCCGGCGCCAACGCGCCGAATACGACAGCAAGCATCTCATCAGCTTTCGCTCGGGCTGCCCGCGCCTACTCGCCGAATGCTGATGCGCAGTTGAGTACCTGGGCGCTACCACCGGTGTCGCCCTCAGCGAAGGCGACACCCACCTTTGGTAGCTCGACCGCACCATCGCTTCCCAGCGCGACCCCGTTTGCCGTCTTGGGGAAGAACAACCCGGCTTGCTTGGCGCACGCGGCCGGAATGAGTTTGCTCACGTCATCTTCCCCCGGCGAAAGCGGGACAGCGGCAGCAGTGGCCGCGCCGAGCATCAGCATCAGGTCTTCCGCGCTGACGCCGAGTTGGGAAGCGATAACCGTGAGATGCTCCGGAACAACAGCGAGGTTCATGGATGCCTCCTAACGACTGGTACCCACTCTTGGCGAGCAGTACATCAAAACGTTAAAGCATTCCCAACCATGGGAATGTCAGCCGCCGAAATCCGCGGCTGACCGCGCGAGCGGTGGGACTCCCGCATCGAGCCGATCGGAGCACAGCGCCTGCCGACGGCCGTCACGTGGGAGAGGTGGTCGAACCAGCACGGGCATTCCGGTCAATGCGCGATAGCAAGATGTACGCGGTCGTCCTCGACGATGCCCGCGCGAACGAGTTCGTCGAGGACGACAGCATGTACCCGAGCCTGGTCGGCCTCGTTGTAGATATTCGGCATCACCGCCAACACCGGAAAGTAGGAATCGATGCCGACCATGGACTGCAGCACCAACACGGCGTCCACGTTCACATTGACCGCAACCGGATCGGCTTCCATGTCACACCGCACACTTGGCCGAGTCCGGAATTGCGAGTCGAACCACGGAGTATCTAGATCCCTTACATCGCTCCGCCGGTTCCGATTTGTTGGAACCTCATGCCCTGGCCCACGTCGACCGCGCGGAACATACCGTCGATTCCAGATACTGTCTTGGTTGCGCTCTTCAGGGCCGTCAGCTGCTCGTTGTACTGGTCGATCAGCCTCCCAACGCGCTGCTGCAGATCGTAGTTGTCGGTACCCGCGGCGCCTTGGAAATTCTCGGCAACCAGATTGACCAGCGTCGTCCGCTCTCCGGCGTCGACAGTCATATCACTGAGCACCTTGTCGGTACGAACAACCAGACCTTCGACCTCATTGTATTTATTTACCAAAGCCATTTCGAGACAGCCTTTCAGATAAAGTTCAAATCGTGAACTATTGAATCAGAAATTCATATTGTATTTGTTGACGTTCGCCGCACCCTCTTGATCCTGGGCGTCAAAATGCGCGCCCGAAGAATTCAGAACGTCGACGATTTGCATGAAGGTCTGGTGCAGCTTGTTCCCTTTGTCGAGAGCTCCCTGCATCGCAGTTTGGATCGCAGTGCCGGTCTGCCCCTGAACCGCAGGGGCATACTCCATCTTGATGCCCTCCAGTATCCCCATATGGTTCTTGAAGGTATCAGCGAACGTGAAGAATTTCTTGGCGGCCGCTTGGATTTCTGCGGGATCGCCGGTGTAGCTGGGAGTACCCATTTGTTTCCCTCTCACTATGAGACGTTGATTTTGCCTCGGTCGGTTTCACCGAGGATGTTTGCAAGTTGTGCGTCGGAATCGTCGAGGCGCGGTTCAGGCTCATCGACGTACTCGATCACACCGATTACCGGGGGTTTCTCCAGAACCGGCACCTCCTGAGGTTCTCCGGGGATGAATACAGCCGCCGGCTTTTGGATTTCTCGTCGTCCCGGCGACATCGTCCCGTCTTCGGCGCGATCGCACCACGCGACGGACCCTTTGCGCGCGGGAGTTGCGGTAGTCGCGTTGTTGTTCAGCGAAGCCCCGAAGGCAGTCCCCTTGCCGAGCGACCCGATTGCGATATGGCCGTCGGCACTTGCCGCTGCCGCCAGCAAGTCTTCGTATATGGCGGCAGTGGCAGGCATCGGACCGGAGCCCAGCCCGAAAAGACTCAGCTTCACACCAGCAGTCAGCATCGCCGAGTCGCATTCCGGCGGATACGGAAAAAAGAAGGGCACGACAGCCTCCTCTCAATGACTACTGATGCTTTCGACCTATTTCGGTTCCCAGGCCCTGACTACATTTCCGTCGGCGCTGTCGTTAGCCTCATATTCCGCGCTGACCGGCACCAGCACCTCGGCGCCGTTGAGCAATTCGACGAGGCCATCCGCCGTAGTTCCCAAGAAGCCGTCGAGCCCCTCGAGTCCGCTGGCGTACTCCGCGAAGCGCGCAGCCTCTTTGCAGCTCACCTCGTCGAAGGACGCCGGGGGCGGGGTCATCGCCGGAGCCGAGGTGGCCACTACCACTACAGATGACAGCGTGGCCTGATTGACGCACATCTGCGCGCTGGTGGATTGCAGATGGGCCGGATCGACGGCGGCGAGGAGCACCATAGCGCGACTCCAATCAGCTTGACTACCATCTCGGATCGAGCGGTACCTAATGAAAACGGTAATTCATTCCCAACAATGGGAGTTGTCACAGAGATTCAAAGCTGCTGAGGCACCCAGGCCACTTGTACGAGATCTCTGCGGGAAGTCATCGGCTCCACGAAGATGCCCCGCCCCGGAGGCTGTTTGGTCGGCCGCACGTCGCCTATCAGCACACCGTCGAGCTTCGAGCCATCCATGACCAGACCTGAGGAGTTCAGGTTCTTCATCTGGCCGATCACGTTGTCGTAGAGCGCGGTGTCGGCCTGTGCGATGTTGCGCGCCACGATCACGTGCAGGCCGGTATCGCGGCCGTCGACGAGGATTTCCTTCAGCGGTTCCAGTGGGTTCATCGAGCCACGCTGCGCGACCATGTGATAGTCATCGATCACCACGAAGACCTCAGGGCCGCTCCACCAGGAACGCTCCGCGAGCTGACGGGTGGTCACATTGTCGGGTGGGCGTCTGGACTGCATCTTCTCGACCAGCGGCGGCAGAGCGTCGCGCACGTCCCGTTCGTTCGTCACATGCCCGATGAGCATGTCTCCCGGCACGGTCTCCAGATGCCTGCGGCGGTAGTCGATCAGCAGGATGCGCGCTTGCGAGGCGTCGTACTGGCGCCGAATGGAGTCCACCAGTGCGGCCAACGTGGTGGACTTCCCTGATCCCGACGAGCCGAGCACGATGAAATGTGTCGACACTCCGAAGTCGATCACGGCGGGGTTGAGATCGGATTCTCGGACACCGAATGGCACGACGAGTCGCTGGGCCAACGTCTGCGGCGCAGGTAAACCTCTTCGAACCTCGTCGAGGCCGATCTGCGGTGGCAGCAGTTTCACCTGCGGCGCTCGCCGGCCGGGATAGCGTTGGTTGACTTCGGCGATCGCGGCTGTGAGACCGTCCGCGGCGGAATCGGCATCACCAACGCCATCGACGCGAGGCAAGGACGTAAGCATGTGCAAACCATCGGTCGAGATACAACGACCAGGTCGGTTGGCGGGAATGGCCGCGACCACAGCGCGATGCGGGGTGAACGACGTATCGGCCAGATCCCCCAGGCGCATCTCGACGCGGGTTTGCACGAGGTCCTTGATCGCGGGCCGGATCGCGATCCAACGTGAACTGGTGAGCACCAAGTGGATGCCGAAGTTCAGCCCTTGGAGGGCGATCGATTCCATCACCGGGGTGTACTCGTCGTAATACGGACCATTTGTGCCGAAACCGATATCCCAGCCATCGATGACCAGGAAGACGTCGCCATAGGGATCGCGGTCCAGCCATGTCGCCTGGCCTGTGTTACGCAGAGTACGAAACTTCCGAGTGGTGTCGATACCGAACTCGGTGAACATCGACTGGCGGCTCTCGAGCAAGTTCGTGATCAATGCGATGGTGCGCCGAATACGGTCGCCGTCGCGGGCTGCGGCGACCGATCCCACGTGCGGCAGGTTCGCCAACGCCGACAACCCTCCGCCGGAGAAGTCCAGGCAGTAGAACTGGACCTGTTCCGGAGTGTGGGTCATCGCTGCGGACAATATAAGAGTTTGCAGCGCGGTCGATTTGCCGGACTGCGTGCCGCCGACGATGGCCATGTGCCCGCCGGCGCCGGACATATCGACAGACCATACGTCCTGGCGCTGCTGACGGGGCTTGTCGACCAGCGCCAACGGCATCTGCAACGTCCCCTGCGGCACGGAGGGAACCATCCGGTCCAGCGTAGGAGGCGTGACCAAGGGAGGCAGCCACATACGATGAGCCGGCTGGCCATGACGGGCTAGCTGCTGCAACACCGATTCCATCACTGTGATCGACTCTCCGTCGACCGTCTCGTGCGCGTCCTCGACCGTGACCGGCTCGACCACCACAGGCCGTGTGTCGACGATATTGCCTGTGGTGAACCGCTGTGGCGGCCGGTACCCGCCACCGGGCCGCCGCGCGCGTTGCGCCGAGGCCGCCGACACCTGCGCGGGTGGCGTATACCGTTCACCCACATAGGCGGCCTGGAACCGCTGCAGGTCGCCCGAGCCGACCCGCAGGTAACCCGAGCCCGGTTTCTTCGGCAGGTGGTAGGCGTCAGCGGTGCCGATCGCATCGCGCGAGTCGCTGGTCTGGTTGGTGCGCAACGCAATTCGATATGACAGGTGCGCTTCCAGCTCGCCCATCCGGTTGGCGGGCACCTTCTGCGACGCGAGCAACAGGTGGATCCGCAGTGATCGGCCGAGTCGGCCGATGGCTACGAACAATTTCGAGAAGTTCGGGTACTGCTCGAGCAGTTCGGCGAACTCGTCGAGAATGATCAGCAGGGTCGGCAGCGGTCGCAGGTTCGCACCCTGTTCCCGGGCCCGCTCGTAGTCGGCGACGCTGGCGAAGTTGCCCGCATCGCGCAGAATCCGTTGCCGCCGCGCCATTTCGCCGTTGATCACGTCTTCCATACGGGTAACCAGATCGGCTTCTTCCTCCATGTTCGTCACGACGGCCGTCACGTGGGACAGCCGGTCGAAACCGAGGAAGGTGGCACCACCCTTGAAGTCGACGAGCAATAGATTCAGTGTGTCGGGCGAATGCGTCGCGACCGCGGAAAGCACCAGGGTCCGCAGGAATTCCGACTTACCCGATCCGGTGGCGCCGATGCACATGCCGTGCGGGCCCATGCCCTCTTCGGCGGATTCCTTGATGTCGAGGTAGACGACGCCGCCGGCCGGATCATGGGCGAAAGGAATGTTCAACCGTGCCCGGTCCTCGTCGCGGCGCGGGATCCAGGCCTGCTCGATGCGGATGGCACCGGGATCTGCGACGCCGACCATTTCCTCCCACGAGGTACCCCCACTGGCTTGCTCGGCGGCCACCGCCTCGACAACCGTGGACAGCCGGTAGGGCGAGAGGTTACGCGCCATCGCCGTCATCGCGGAGACCGACAGCGTGTCGGCGACGCCGACCCGGCGCAGCCCGCGCGTGCTCACCTCGTTCAGCGACCGATCCTCTGTCACGGTGAACCGCAGCGCCCGCGGCAGATTCTGTTCCGTGGCACCGAGCCGCAGCCAGGTGCAGCCGTCGATGCCCGAGATATCGCGGTCACTCGCCGGACCCCCGACGTCGACGATCAGCAGATAGTGCGTGCGATCCAACGTGGGCTGCGAATTGGCGGAGAACGGGCCGCGATTGAGCCCGGCGAGCACTTTCGTCCGCAACTCGGCGACCGTGCGGTAGACCATCCGGCTCGACCCGATCGCGTCGGTGTCGTTCGGATGCTGAGTATGCGGCAGCCATTTCAGCCAGGACCATTCCGGAGCGTCCGGGTCGGACAGTACCGCGGCGACCGCCACCTGGTCCGGCCCGTGCAGCACCGCGATCTCGGCGATCATCGCGCGGATCAGCCCGGATACCAGTTGCGCGTCGCCGTCGATGCCGACCTGCGGCGCCGACAGCAGATTGATCGCGACGGGCATCCCGCCCACCGTGGAGTACGCCTTCGCGAACCGCGTCAGCTCGACGACGCCGACCGGATCGAGATCCGAAGTCGGTGCGGCCTCCGGCACGATCACGCGCACCTGGTTGGCGATGCGCCCTCGGCCGACCCGCACGCGCAGAAACTGCGGACTGGCGACCTGCACCTCCCACATCCGCTTGCCGCCGATCAGCCGAGCGATCTCGTCCGGGCCGGGATGCGTGTAGCGCAGGAAGGTGTACAGCTCGGCTTCCGCGCCGTGCACCGTCTTGCGATTGTCTGTGATGCTGCGCAGGTAGTCTTTTCGTTCTTCGTTGAGGCCCGCCGCTCCGCCGCTGTTGCCGCCCAGCGCGCCGCCCATCATGCCGCCCATAGACACGAGCATCATGATCGGGAACATCATGCTCATCGGCGACATGGTCCCGCCGCCGCGGAACATCATGACCATCATGCCGGCCATGGCCGCCACCATGACCACGGGCATGATCATCCGCAACCGCGACGGCGGGACCGGCCTGGGCAGCTCGGTAGGCGGCTGCAACCGTAGTTCTGTCACGGCGGGGGCTTTGGGACCGCGCACCATCCGAGCGGGCCGCACGAATCGGCGTGTAGTCGTCATGACCCACCGCCCAGTCCGGCGACGGTCTTGTTGGTCGGGATGCCGTCGTGCTGAAGGCGGGCATCCTTCTGGGACAGTACGGGGCCGACCGCGAACAGCGAGATGATGCTCCACGGCGCCGGAACCGGCGTTCGCAGCGCGAGGGAGGTCAACGTCGGGTCGTTGGCGCCGCCGTTCTGGTTGGTGACGAGGCCGTAGCGCACACCGCTGTCGGAGACCCAGTACAGCGATTCCCGCAGCGGCGACCCCGGTTCGGGGCCGGTCACCTGCACGAAACGACCGGTGTTTCTCGGCATGAAAGCCGCGTCGGCTGTGGTGCCACGCGACGACGACGCGGTCACCAGGTCGACGGCAAGCCCCTGCTCCTCCTGCGTCAGCGGCAACTGCCTGCCGACCAGGAGCTCGGTCGCGGCGTTCGGGTCGTTTCCGCCGCGTGACCAGTGGTAGCAGGTCACTCCGGAACGTTCGGGATCGACCAGCCGGATCGGCCGGGTCGGATAGGTCGCCGTGCCCGGCCAAGAGCCGGGCCGTAGATTGGCCGCGATCACATTTGGGCCGACAGCTCGGGTGGATACCGCACCCTGTGGGTCGGCGTTGCGGATCATCGCGGCCAGCACCGAACTCACCCGGACGACCCCCGTCTCCGAGACGAGATAGTACGCGGCCCCCTGCTCCGGGGCGGTCACGGTGAGCACCGACCCGATCGGCGTGGTGAATCCGCCGTTCAGGGTAACGACATTCCGGGATCCGGGTATGTCAGGCACCCGCAGCGGCGGCACCTCCGGAATCGCATTGATCAGCCCTTTGGAGGCGGCAATCACCGGAGCCGTGGAATCGATGCCCAATGCCAACGCGACCGCGGTATTCGACAGGTCGATCGCCGCACGAACGACACCTTTTTCGCTGTCGCCATAGACCAACCACGTCGTAGAGTCGTCACGCAGCAATCGTGCCTCACCGTCGGCCAATCGGCGATTGGCGTCTCCATCGACCGTGAGCGGACCGCCGATCGCGGTGGTGCGCACGGCGGAACGACTGATCGTCGGCAATCCGGTTGCCGGGTTCACCGGCGCGGCCGCGCCGATCTTCGCGGTGTCGCACACCGTCCACGACGATTCCTTCGAATTGCTGTCGACAATGCTGCCCGGCGCGCCCGGAATACCGACCCACGGCCCACGCGGATATTTCGACAGTTCGTCCTGGGAGACCTGCACCGGCTTGTCCGGGGAACCGACGATGAGACGCGCCGACGTCAGATTCAGCGCCGGGTACAGCCGATTATTGAGACGCACGAACAGCGCACCGGTGTCCTTCTCCGCCACGATGTTCGAATCCCCCACCTTCTTGGCGGGTTTGAAGAACGCCAACACCGCCGCGCCGGCGATGATCACACAGGCCATAGCGATACCGATGGACAGCGCCGTCGACCGGCCGCGCTGCGGATCATCGATCATCGAAGCATCCCGGTGGACCAGCGCATGCTCGATCCGACGCAGCAGAAAGCGCCAACCAGATATCTGGTGTTTGGTCACAACCCGGAAGCGCGCCACCGGTTTCAGTTCCTTCCGCCGACCTGCCGTCCACGATATCCGCCGGTCAGAGCGCGAATGCTAATGTGCTTCCCAATGTTGGGAAAGTGACGGCTAATGGTGCGGGCGACTGAACTCTGAGCTCTGCAACGTCATGGCCAGGCGCGATCACCAGTGGAACAACTACCGGACCACCCCGCCGGCGAGATGGTCATCGAAGAGGTCTGGCCCGGGCAAAGTACGGCTGCTGTCAAGCACAGCTCTGCACGGTGGAATCGTTCCGCCGGATGCGTCAAACCCCCGCCTTGGGTGCAAGTCCTTCCAGTGCCGCCGAGACGTCGAAGGCGTCGATCGTCATCAGTTCCTCGTCGGTCATCGCCGCGATATCGGCGTTGTCCCTGGTAAAGCGATAGTCACGCTCGGCTTCGGCGGCCTCGACCACGTTTCGCACGAAGCGACCGTTGCCGGCCAGGTCGATCAACCGCCGACCGTTCTTGGTTTGCCCCGCCAGCTCATCGCAGCGGATGCGCAGTACCTCACGCGCCTGCTCGGACAGGATCGAATCCTTCTTGCCCGCAATATGGTCGGCGATCTGCACCAACTCGCCCGCGTCGTAGCTGGCGAACCGGATCCGCTTGGTGAATCGCGAGGCGAGACCGTCATTGGACGCGAGGAACCGGTCGATCTGGTCCTCGTACCCGGCGATGATCACGACCAGCTTGTCCCGGTCGTTCTCCATCCTGGCCAGCAAGGTGTCCACCGCTTCCTTACCGAAAGCATCACCGCCGGAAAGGCCTTCCTGGATCAGGGTGTAGGCCTCGTCGATGAACAGCACGCCACCCAGCGCAGAGTCGATCAGCGCATTGGTCTTCGGCGCGGTATGGCCGAGATGGGTGCCGACCATGTCGTTGCGCGAGACCTCGATCACCTCGGCGTTCTCGACGACTCCCAGGCCGGCGAAGATCTTGGCGATCACGCGGGCGATGGTCGTCTTGCCGGTGCCAGGCGGGCCGGAGAAGATCAGGTGCTGCGACCGCGAGTCCACGGCCAGCCCGCGCTTGGCGCGCACCTGGTCCATCAGGACACCGGATTTCAGCCGATCGACCTGCTCCTTGACCGAGTCCATGCCGATTTGTGCCTGCAGCAGTTCCGAGGCCTCCGCGAGCAGGGACTCCCGTTCCTCCCGCGCCGCGCTGGCAGCCGCCTCGGCCGGGTCGTCACCGGTTTTCGGGTCCCACTTGTCCGTCCTGGACGCGATGAGTGCGGCGGTGGTTACCTCGAATCGGTACGACTTGTCTCGCACCGCGAGCTGCCATTCCTCGCGCTCGGGCCACAGCCCGGAGCCCTGCAGACCCTTCAGGATCTTGTCGCCGGCGTCGTACTCTCCGCTGTGCCGCAACAGCATGCCGAGCAGGAAGTGCGCGTCGGCCCAGATGTAGGACAGATTCCCCGAGGAGCTGTCCTCGACGATCCGCTGTGCGCGCGGCATGGCCTCGCCGAATCGGCCGAGGTGGGCAAGCGACTGGGCGGCCATCAGCTCGGCCGCGATGTCCAGCAGGCCGTCTTCGAGTACCGGCCGCGCGGCGCGGGCGGCGATCACATCCGGCCACCGCCTCGTCCGGAAGTACAGCGACATGCGGACGAAATCGGCGACGTCGTCGCTCGGGACTTCGTCGAGAATGGCCGCGGCCTCCTGCCATTCACCGCCGTCGGCGTACGAGCAGGCCTGCGCAATCGCGATCTGGTCCCGATCGGCCATCGCGACGCGCAGGCCGTACATCCCGATCTCGACCTGACACCACAGCGCCCGGTCGACCAGGCCGGCGCGCTGCTGATCGCGATAGAGGTTGTGCACCGATCGGTAGGCGCCGTAGATCACCTCCGAGTTGACCTCCCCCGCCATGGCGCGCCCCAACCAGGCGTCGCACATGTCCGGATCGAGATCGGTGGCGGCCCGGAAGGCCGCCGCCGCGTGCTGTTCGTTGCGGACACCGCCCGCGACCAACCCAAGATTCTGAACACCCGTATAAAACGCGTCCTCGGCCGCTGACACTCGGACTTCCCTTCCGCCGAACTAGCCTGCTCAAACGATAGATTCCCCCGGTCACACCGCAGACTCGACTACTTCCCATGATTGGGAAGAAATGCGAAGCACGTGTCGTGTCGCACCGGATGTTGCAGCACCGAGCCGGAGAACCCGGTTCGGCCCGCATCCCAAGCATTCATATGCCAATTTTGAACGTGCCGTCAAATAACGGTATGGTCCAATCCGTGGTCGGCAAACATCCGCCTGCTGACGACCTCCGGCGGCGGCTGACAAGCCGCGATCCGGCCTACAGCCGCCGCAAAGCAGGTCAGAAGCCCTCCAAAAATTTCTTGCCGCTAATTAGGTGCACACTATTGAACGTTCCGACAGAAGAGGGTACTGTCTGAACACAGATCGTCAGTCCCTCATCCTGACGATCTGAACCAAAGCAACGGCCGGTGGCACCGGCAGGCCATCGGCCGTTGCGAGGAACCGCCATAAGGCGAGCCGGACTCGCATCGACGACAGTGTGCCTACCTTTACCACTGTCGCCACTTCTCTCATACCGAACCGTTCCCACTCCTGGGGGCGGTTATCGCCGCTCGGCATCAGAAAAGTTACAGCCACCTGTAACGGGCGGCCGCGCCCCGCTGACTCTGATCGCTCCGCTCCCGAAGGCTGCCTTTCAGCACAGCAGGGGCCTGACCCGACGAGGGACACGATTTCGTGCGTGCCCGCCGTAACCGTCCCCGATGAGCCATTACCGCCTCATCTGCGAAGCCCCGACTTCATAGCAAGTTCCGACTCACGACTGTGACCAGCCCACCGCGACCGACAGGCTGCAGCGCGATCAAATGCGTCTGCTCGGCGGCTTGACGGGTTCGGATGCTGTGACGGTCGATGCCGTTATGTGCGGCGGTGTGACCGAACGTTCCGACGGCCCGGTCGATTCGACCTTGTCGTCCCGACCGGGCTCGGCCCCTCTCTCCCGGGGCGAGCGCACCGGTGGCCTGGCGGTGGACGGAGCGTGGACCGCGGCGGGAATGTCACGGCTGCGGCGAGCTTTGGTCCACGGCGTGACCACCGGCGCACGTCCGACGGACCGGCGGGTACCCGCGGGGCGTCCAGCCTTGGACGGCAACGCTTTCGGGGCCGGAGCCCGATCCCCGTCATGTCCCCATGGCGTGGCCGCTGCTGACTTGGTGCTGCCGGGCTGAGGAGGTGACGAACCGCCCAGCGGGTGACCCGCAGCCGTGGCGTCTACCGCGGCCGGAGGGCTGGTGTCCGCGCTCGCACCAGACACCCAGCTCGGTTGGTGGCCCCCGGAGTCGGTGGTCGGACGCGCCAGCTCTCCGGGCATTGCGCCGTTGGAAGCGACCGCGCCGACGCGCAGTGCGCTCCGCTCGCCCAGGGACTCCTGACTTACCGCGGCCGGAACTTCTCTGGGCCGCCCCGAGTCCGGAATGGTTGGCGCCGGGCCGGATACGGGCGGCATCATCGCGGGGGTACTGCGTTCTCCCCCAGCAGCGGGGGTAGCCCAGTTCCCGACGGATTCGCGCGGCCCACCTGCGGATCCGACTCGGCCTCTGGGCCGATCACCGGCACTCGCCGCAGCCTCTCGCCCCGCCCCCGGCGAGTGCGCACTGCCGGTTCCAACTCCAGCCGGACTACCCGAAGACATCGGTGCCGTAACGCTCGGTGTCGAGTCGGATTGTTCCCGCAACTGGGCGGGTGGATTCGCCTCCACCTCCGGCGTCCCGTCAGGCCTGGCCGGCGCCGTCGACCTATCCGGCGCCGTGATAGTCACCGGGTCGTCGAACCGTGTCGGCGTGGTGAAGTCGAGCGTCGACACGTTCTCCGCGAACGTCGCGGCATGCTGCATGATGTCGTCGGCATGCTGATCCAGCACGTTGGCGTAGCGCTGCACCTCGTCGGGCTCGATACGCAAGGGAACCGCGGACGAACTGCCCGAAGAAGCCGGAACGCCGAGCGCGTGGCGCGTGGCGTCGTAGACGAGACCCTTGATCATGTCGTCGATTGCGTGCTCGAGCGGTTCGATCGCCTTTCCGATCACCTCGGCGACGATGTAGCCGATCAAGCACTGCTGCATCTGGTTGCAGAGCCGGCGCGCCGCAGCCGCCACCAAAGGCGCGGACGGCGTCAGCGGCGGTGTCACCATCATCGACATGTAGGTGGTCGCAAGGGCCGCGAGTTCGGCCAGCACAGCGACCTTCACGGCGGTGATCACCGTGGCCGCCGCGTACAACGCCTGTTCCACGACCTTGCACGCATCTGCGAGCTGGGCCATGTGCGTCGAGCTCATGCTCGCCCAGGACGCGACCAACTGCTCGTAGGAGTATCCCGAGTAGACCGAGCCCATATCGTCGATCACGCCGGTCGCCGAGCTGTGGGTGTCCTGTACCTGCGAGGCGAAGGTGCGCACGTGACGGGCGAGGGCGCGCACGTCGTCCTCGTTGATGTCCGGGTACGGGATACCGCACATGTTGAGGAAGAACGCGACCTCGCTGGGCAGATCTATGGCCACGCGATGATCTCCTCCCCGGTCATCGACTCACAGCACCCGCACGACGATGGCGTCACTGGGCATGCGTGACCATTTGACGTTCGAACCCGTATAGGGCGCCTCGATGACCATCCCATTTCCCGCGGCCAGCTGGACATGCTCGGGCCCCCTGGCACTGAACGAACCGGCGGGGAACACCAAGTCACCGGCACGCACGTCCTCGGAATTCACCCGGACCCCGCTGTAGATCTGATCGTAGGTGGTGCGCGGCAACACCACCGCACCATTGCTGGCCTGGGCGACGGCGTACTGGGTCAAGCCCGAGCAGTCGAATCCACCGCCACTGGGGCCACCCGGGCCGCCGCCGCCCCACACATACGGCGTGCCGAGCCAGTCGCATGCGGCGCGGACCGCGTTGCTGCCCGCGGTCCCGTCCGAGGGCACCATGTTGCGACGCCGCAGCCGGGATCCCGTCCGCGTCCTGGACCGCGTACGTCGCCTGCGCGGCGAGGTGCCACGCTTGTGCCGCGTTTGCGGTGTCGCGGGCGGCATGATCTGCGCGGCCTGCTGTCGCGCGGCGGCGACGTCGGCGTCGACCTGTTTCGTGGCATTGCTGATGGTGGTCTCCGCTGCGGCGAGCAGGGCGGGACCACTGAAACGTGTGTCGGCGACCGAGGCGATAGCCTGCATGCGCGACTGGAAATCCGCAATCTGATTGGTCAGGCGGCCACGGCCGTTGACCGTTCCGTCACCCGACTCGCCCACGGCTTTACGCACAATGGAGTCCTTGCCGGCGTGCGATTCCGCCACCGACTGCTGCATTCCCTGCGCATCGGAATACCGCGCCGCGATCGCCCCGGTGTGCGCGCGCAAGTCACTGGTGAGTGATTGGTACGCCGTCGCCGCCTGGCCGGCGTCGGGCTGTCCTCCGCCGTACACTGCAAGCAGCGATCGAAGTACCCCGTCCAGGTCGTCTGTCAGTGTCGGTGCCATTCGACCGACTCGCCATCGCTCATCACCGACCGCCTCTCACATTCTGCTAGTCATTGTGTCGCCTGACCCGATTCATTCGTATTCCCAACCATGGGTGGCGTGGTTGAACTCTGCAGTACTTCCCAAACTCGGGAAGCCGGGACAATGAGGATGACTTCTGAGAGGCGGTGGCGACGGCATGGCAACACAGGCGGCGGATCCCAAAACCAAAACCGCGCAGGCGAAGCTGGCATCCACTCCCCTGGCAGATGTCGTCTCCGCCGCCAAACGGACCGATCCCCCCATCCAGCTGGATCCACCGCCGGGCGCTTCGGCCGGACTGCGCGCCTTCATCGAGATGGGCGAAACCGCGATACAAACCGCCGTCGACCTCCTCGGTCGTGGGCTGCCGAAACTGCCGCCGGACGTCGGCGATCTACTGCAGCCCAGTGTGTACAAAAACCTCGGCGAGAGCGAAGCAAACAAGGCATACCAGAAGACGATCGACAAGGTCGAAGCCAAGCAGATGGAACTGCTGCAGTTCGACAATCAGATCGTCAAGACCTCCGACACGATAGCCCGCGAACAGGCTTCTACCCTGAGTTCCATCTGGGACATCGTGAAAAAACTCCAAACTACGCTGAAGTCAGCGGGCGTCATAAAAAAGCCCGAAAAGCAGGAGCCACCCTTGCTGAAGGCCGTCGCCGACGCCGTGCAACGGGTATCCGAAAAAGTCGCCGCAATCGCCGAACTCAACGATAACCTGGCCAACAAGGGCGACGGCAAGAACACCAGCGGCAGCGGTAGTACCGGCGGCACATCTGCTCAGGGGGCCAGCAGTGGCGACGGCCTCGGCGGCATTCTGCAATCACTGCTTCCGATGGTCTCAATGCTCCCGATGATGGCAATGCCACTGGTGCAGCAGATACCAGAAATGCTCGAAAAAGCCGAAGAAGACAGACAAAAGAAGGCCGAGCAGAACCAGAACGGCGGCGGCACACCTCCGGCGCCCGGCCAGGCACCCCCCGGAAAACCGAACGCCACTGCGGTGGCTGCTGCCGCTCCAGGCGAGCCGAGCCAGAACGGCGGCACACCTCCGCCGGCCGGCCAGGCACCACCCTCTGGAGACCCGGGTGCCGCCGCGGCACCCGTTTCCGCCATACGGAATGCCAGTCGGCGACGGCAGCCACCCGCCGAGGGGCAGCCTCCGTCAGATCTCCCGTCGGAAGATGTCGAACCCGATCAAGAATCGAGCCCTGTGACCACGGTGTAGTCGGTGCTGGCGCCATCGCCGTACGCTTCTGGCGTAGGCACCAGCTGCTCGCACAAGTCTGTGCTGGTGGGCTGGAAGAGCCCCGGCAGGGGCCGTTAACCGCCCTGCCCACCGTCCGGTGGGTTATAGCGGTCGAGCGGCATCATTTGACCGTTGACGATGACTTGCTTGCGGCGCGGTATCGGTCACCACGAGCTGTTGAGCTTGTCGACCCACCCAACATATTGTCGTGAAGTCTGCCGCGCTCCGGCATCTCACCCGCAGAAACATCGATCCTGACGTCGCGCAGGACCACTTGAAGAATTCGACCGATCCGATGTGCTCAGAATAGGCTTTGATCTCTCCAGCGGTGCTGACCCGATGTTCCAGGCCATTGTTGCCGCGCGAGCTGCGAGGTTCGCACAGCTGACAGTCCTAGTCCGACTTTCCTTGTTCTTCAGACAAGGCTGTCGCAGTCGAACCGCGAGCTTGCAATCGCCGTTTCCGAATGCAGTTCATGGAACAACGGCCCATGGTTTCTCGCGAAACCCTTATGACCGCTCCGGCGGTGCGACCGGGGGTGGCGTCGACGGCGCCACCACGGCGCCCTGCGGCGGCCCTCCGGCAACCTCTGGTGCCGTAACGGACTGGGCCCCAGGCCGGGCGACGCGCTCGGGCTGCACGGCAGTCGAAACCGGGGCCGGAGTCGACACGAACTGTGGATGCTCAGTGATCTGCTCGTGCGCGTACACCGCGTCGCGCAAGCTCTGCCTGCTCGATTCGTTCGCCAGTAACAGCGCCAGCTCGTTGCAACGGCGTTCGAAGACCATGGTGCGCAACGGCGAAACGCCCACGTCGACCCGCAACTGCCCGATCTCGACCCGACCAACATCTACGCGCTGCCCGAGCATCGCGGCCGCGAGCAGATCGTCAGCGTCACGCAACTCGTCCCACAGTTCGCGGGGCACCGCCTTTCCGGCCTGTACCGCCGCAAGGATCCGCTCCCGCACCTGTCGCGATGAGACAGCCTCCGCGGGTATCGGCCCCGACCGGCCCACCTGCGCATGCGCGTCGACCGCGAGTTCCACACAGCGCGACCGAACCTGCGCATCAGGCACCGCCGAGACCTGTTCCAGACCCGCGGTCGAGCCGGTCAAGCCGAGCCGGTCGGCCGTGTCGGGCGTGAACTCGCGCAGATCGACGTCGTAGGACGGGCCGACGAGTCCTTCCATCGCCGCGGCGCTGAACCGTGAACGCAGGCCGGGATCGATCGGTCCGGACGACACAAGCGCCGACAGTTGCGCGTTGGCTTTCGCACCCCACGCCAGCCCGAATTCCGCGAGCACCCGAGCTGGATCCGAGACGCCTTCCCATGGGGAGCCGCTGCCATCCGCGTCGGCCAGCAGCTCGTCCCAGATCCAGGGGGTAGACACTTCACGCGGCAGGAACAGCCCGGCAGGCATCCACCCACGGCCTTCGTTCGAGCTGATGAACACGCCCGCGCCCGCAGGACCGCGCATCACCGACACCGACCAGGCCATGCCCACCGGGGAGTCGACGGCCGCGAGCACACTGCCGAGCAGGGTTCTCGCCAGCACCAGATCGTCGTTCACCGGGTTGCCGACGACGTACGAGGGTTCGGATTCCTTGTCCTTCGCGTTGGCGACAGCCGCGGAGAACGGAGTCGAGACGGGCACCGGTACAGGTGGCAGGTCGGGCCGTCCGGTCGCGCCGGTCGGTGGTTGCGCGGATCCCCGGTCGTCCGCGGACGAGTAGACGGGGCTTGCCGCGGTGGGAGGCATGCCCGCCGATGTCGGCGGCGTCACGCCGGAACTCGATACGGCCGGCGCCGCACCGGTAGCGTTGGGCGTGGTGCCGGTAGCGTTCGGCGTGCCCCCAGTTCCTGGCTGATCGGTGGAAGCCGCGACTGGAGCGGACGTGCCCGGTGCCGACGGCGTCGGTCCGTCCAGACCGCCGGGTACACCGCCGAGGGAGTTCTGGGTGCCATCGGGCCCGACCGAGATCGGGCCACTGCTGGGCGGCGATCCAACAGGCGAAGGCGTCGATGGTGTTGTGGGCCCGCTCGGACCGACCGGCGAGCCGACAGGAGTCGTCGACGACTGGTTATCGGTCAGACCACCGGCTTGCCGGATCTGCGAAGCGAATTCTTCGTCGGCTTGCTCGTAGGCGTCCGCGGACGCGAGCAACGAGTCGCGGGTGCGCTCGTGCTCAACGGCCAGCGCCTCGCCTGCCCGTTGCCGAGCATCGTAGTAGCGCTCCAATGCGTCGTAGACGGGATAGGCGATCTTGCCGTATGTAGGCAGAAAGCTCGCGAGCCAGTCCGACGGCGGCTTCGCCCATTCCCGGGTATCGCGAGCGACCTGGTCGTGTTGGCTGGCCAGCTGTCGCAGTACCGCAGGGTCGATATCGATGCGGTTCGGCATGCTCGATCAGATCCTTTCCCACCACGAGTTTCTCTATTGTCGATCCTTCCCACGCCTGGGTATATTCGCCAAACGATCCGGCGGTTGCCCACCGCCGTAACCATTGCGCGACAATGAGTTCCAGCGGATATCAGAATTCGGCCCCATTGTGCGGCGGAATTGGCGCATGGGTCGTCGGCACCACAACAGCGGCACGCGAGGACAGCGCCACGCATCCTGGACCCCGGGCCGAGCCGATTGTCGCCGCACCGGATGTGCGGATTCAGCCGGATCGCACGGCGACGCTCGTCAGTGCCCCGGACCGACGGTAATGGTCGGGCGGCGAGTCTGTCCGGCGGCCGGCCCTGCGGCCGCGGGTTCGACGAACGCCGGGTGTCCCACGATCTGGGCGTGCGCATACACCGCGTCGCGCAGGTTTTGCCGCGTCGGCGCGCTCGCTAGCAGCAACACGAGTTCGTCGCACCGTCGCTCGAAGACCATCCCACGCAAGGCGCTCAGGTCCGATGTCGATCGGCCGTCGGGTTGGTCGGAGCGCAGCTCGCCAAGGGCGACTCTGGACACGTCCGCCCGCCGCGACAACATCGACGCGGCAAGCAGGTCGTCGGCGTCACGCAGTTCCTCCCACCACTCCGGTGCCACCTCGCGGCGTTGGCTCAGTGCGGCGAGAATTCGTTCGCGCACAACGGGGGCCCCCAGGGATTCCGGAGAGCCCAAACCGGCCTTGCGTACTCGGACGTGCGCGTCCGAGGCCAATTCCCAGCATCGCGAACCGATTTCGGCGTCCGGTGTCGCAACGACCCGCTGTAGCAGCGCGGGCGCCCCGACCAAGCCGAGGCGATCCACCAGCCCAGGTCCTGGCGCACTCAGGTCCATCGCCGACGAGGCGCCCACCTCTCCCTCCATAGGCACCTCCCCCAACTGCCGACGCAGATCCGCGTCGATCCGCTCCGACGACACCACCGCCGACAGTCGAGCCCCGGACTTACCTCCCCAGGCCAGCCCGAATTCGGCGAGCACTCGCGCCGGATCGGCCACGCCTTCCCACGCGAATCCATTGGAGACCTCCCAGACCCACGGGGTTGACGCCTCACGCGGTAGATACAACCCGGCGGGGAGCCAGCCACGACCCTCGTTCGACGTCACGAACGCACTGATACCGCTCTGATGCCGCATCACCGACACCGCCCACCCGAGCCCGACCACGGATGCGCCGCCCGCAGCCAGGACGCCGCTCAGCAATGTGCGTGCCAGCACCAAGTCGCCATTGACGCGCTCGCCGAGGACGAACGACGGGGCGGCCGCCGAGGTCATCGCCGCGCCGACCACACCGCGAATCAACTCGTCGCTTCCCTCGGCATCGGCAGGCCCGTCCACCCGCTGACCCGGGGATTTCGATGCCGGAACCTTGGCGGTGCCGGTGGAGACACCTGACGGCGGCACAGCCGGACCCGCGGTGACCTTCGGGGGCACGGAAGGCCCCCGCGCGTCGACCGGCGGCGCCATCGGCTTGCCCTGGATCGACGGCGGTCCCGAACCCGCCTGTGCCGCCGGAGCCGAAACCGTCGATCCCGAGTGGGCGGCCGGCACTGCAGGCACCGCAGGCACCGCCGGTGCGACCGGTCCGGGAAGAACGAAAGGCGGTGGCACCGTAGCCGTCGGACCGTCCACGTGCGCGTCCCTGATCTCCGGTGTGTTGACCCCGGTATCACGGTGTGCGTCGGTGGCGGATGCGGCCGTGGACCGATCGTGCGCGGCGGATTCGACGGAACCGTCGTGCGCGCTTGGATCGGTATCATCCGCCCTGACATTTCCGCCCGTACCAGCCGGCTCGCTGTCCTCTGCGTCTGCATGCGAGGGCCGGCCCGCGGCGGAGACATCAGGTTCGTCGTGGTCTGCGGCGGGCGAATAGACCCCAGGGGCTGTCGTTCCGCCCGGCACGGACTGAGGTGGCGCGGCGGGCGTCGTCGACGGAGGAATGACCGACGTGTCCTCAGCTGGAGCAGTATTCGGCGTGTCCCCGAATTCGATAGCCGGTGGGCCGACCGAATCGAGCTGCGGCTCGTTGCCGGGGAGGTCGGGGAACAGCGGTATCGGGAGACGCTCTCCCGGCGCGTGACGCCCAGGCCGTCCGCCATGCCTCGGGGAGCCGGAATGGTCTGTGGCGGGCCGGTTCTGCTGATGGTCGTCCGCTAAACCTGGATGCCCCGGCATCCAAGGCCCTGGCTGACCTAGTACGTCGGCGATGCGGGCAAGGCTGGGCAGACCTTGCGGGTTGATCGACCCGAGCGCCGACCGGACGACGTCCTCGACCTCGTCCCTGGCCGCGGCGATGATGCCGGGAATCCGGTTCCGGATGACCTGGGCATCGGATTTGTCCTCCTCCGCCGCGGCGGCCCGTAGCGTGGCCTGAATCTTCGACGTGGCGCGATCGACGATGTCCAGGATCTGGTTTCTGGTTCGGTAGATCAGATCGGAGAAATCCCGGAAGGTGTCCGCCGCCGCCTCCAGCGCGTCCGCGAATGCCTGCGGGTTCGCGCGCTGGCGCAGCATATCCTCCTTGACCGGCTTCAGGCCGTCGCCGGAGCGCACCCGTTCGTCGAACTCACGGCGTCTACTCTCGACCTCGAGCAGGTCGAGCGTTGCGGCACCGTCGCGCGCGAGATTTTCGAGCGCGTTCCAGTCCGCTGGGGAGATCACCGGCCAGTTATCGCCGACAATGGCGTCCCAATACGGGCTGTTGCGCTCCGGTTCCATAAGCGAATCAGCTGAGCTCGGCGCGGCGTATATGGGCGCCGCCGGCGTGGTCCTGATGCGTATATGCGTTGGACACCACACGGGTGTGCTGGGTGGTCGCGGCCGCATCGCGGCCGTTGGCCTTGACTTTGCCCTCGATCGTGGTCTTCATCCAGTCCGTAAACGCCGCGAGTGGGCGCTCGACCTTCGACTGCGGGGGTTTTGGTACGACGAAGTCTCGCGTGACCCGCTCGACCTGGCCGCCAACCTTGGTCAGCGCGGTCGTGTGCTTGTCCGACGAGGCGATAACCTCGTGCGGCTCGTCCATGTCCAGCGGGTCGGCCATGTCGGGGTCCTGTCTCAGAATTCGATGGTGGGCATTCAGGAGTCGCGTCTGCCGAACTCGGATTCCTCCATGGCGCGATACGAAGCCTCGGTCGGCAGATCGAATGAATCGATCGTGTAAGAGCGGGTCCCCTTGTGCTCCATCTCGGCTCGCAATCCGACGCGCGATTTCACATGCGCCAGCCGGGCGAGCCGAACAATCTCGGTGGCCAGCCAGGCATCGCCGTTGTCGCGGGCATCGTCGGTGATGTACATGCCGATGATCTCGCCGTCCCGGTCGCAGCCGACGCCGACGGTGTGGTCGGGATTGAACACCTCGTAGGTCATGTTTCGCCAGTCCGGCGGCGTGGCGTCCAGGTCGTCGAACTCGTCGGGGTCGTCGGGGTCGAAATCGTCCAAGTCGATCGGGTGCATATCGGTCATCGGTTGCTCTCCGAGAGTCGTTCGGAACTGGTTGCAAAGCCGGTATCCGGCGTGTCGCTGGCATCATCGGACGAGGATTCCAGTCGCGCCGCCAGCGCGGACCACGCAGCATCATCGATGCGCATGACCTGGCGCAGCTGCCAGAATCGGGCACCGAGGTACATCTCCCCCGTGCCGTCGGCGGCGACATCGAGATAATCGGGACCATCGGTGGTCGCGTTCAGGGTCACCGCAGTGACCGGTGGACGCGTGTCGTCGACGTTGACCAGGGTGGCGCCGCCGCCAGGGATGAAACTTTGGCGCAGCCGGGCACTGTTGCCGATCGCGACATCGGAGCTGTTGGTCGTGATGGTGACTTCCGGATTCAGCAACAGCTGCATCACCCAAGACCTGGCCGCCTGCTCCGGATTGTCGGCATTGATCGAGATGGCCAGGGTCGCCGCCAGATCGATGACGAGCACCAGGTCGGCGGTCGTGACACCGACGATCACCAAGCGCTTGGCGGTTCCGACCGGATAGGGGAGATCATCGGCCGCCAGCGACACCACATCCGCGCCGACCCCGGCTCCGGTCGCGGGATGCGCGGAGACGGTTCCCGTCCCCACGTCGATCGTGTAGGCCACCAGAGTCTCCGAGGTGCTGCCCGCGACCCCGGCCAATCGCACCAGCCCCTCGTCGTGAAGCCACCGCACCGTGTCGGCGACGGTGACCTCAGGGGCCGGCTCAGTCATCCTGCCTTCCCTGGTACGGCGACGGCCGATTCGGCCTCGTCCGACATGACCGGAGTGTCCATGACGCTTTGGTACTGCCGCGCTGCGTCCGCGGTGCTCTCGCGAATGGCAGCCATGATCTCGGCAACCAATTCGGGGCCGGTGAGCCGCGCGGCGGTGCCCGGCGCCAGGTAGAGGTCGGTCAGCCTGCCCATCGCGTCGACCTCGGGGATGATCGCGCCGCTCGGCGACGGGCGCCTGGCACGGATGTTGTCGATCTTCTCGCGCATATCGGCGATGCGGTGCCGCAGGTCGCGAGCGGCGTCCAGGGCCGCCTGCACGTCCGGGTGGATGGCACTCATGACTCCACCTCGCTGGCGCTCGGCTCCATCATGACTGCCATGGCAGCTGTACCTGCTGTTCGTTCGCTACGCTCACTCATGACTCCACCTCGCTGGCGCTCGGCTCCATCATGACTGCCATGGCAGCTGTACCTGTTATTCGTTCGCTGCGCTCACTCATGCGTTACCTCCAGGTTGGGTGGGGGTCTGGTTGGCCGGCGCGGGCGTCGGGGGCGTCACGGTCGGGGCGATGGTCGGCCGCTCGCCGATCACCAACTCGGTGTGTGGCGTGTTGTCGACGTACATCAGTCGGTCTGGATGCCACGCCACGACACGGTTGCGTTCGTTGTTGCCGCCACTGTTGCCCATGCCCGGCGACATCGGCATGTACGGCATCATCGGCGAACCGCCGCGCGCGGCGCTGGCGTTGTTGGGCGACGATGCCCCCAGTGGTTCGAGCACGGGTGTGCGCGGCATAGACGACGCTCCCGCGCCGAGGCTGCCCGTGGACGTGGCCAACGGCAAGGCGCCGACCGGGGCGGTTGCGGCGGCGACGTCCGGGATATCTGCGCCAGCGCTGCTTATCGGAGCCCCGCTCGGGCTGCCCGTTCCGAGACTGCTCGGGATACCGAGGTCGTCGTAGCCGTAGTCGTCGAGGCCGTAGTCGTCGTAGCCTTCGGACGAGTCTTGGCCGAGCTGGCTCAGCGGCATTCCGGCCGAGGCCATCGCGCTCATCAGCGCCGGCAGCATCTGGCTCAGCGCGCTGGTATCGCCACCGCCGCTACTGCTCTCGCCGCTGCTGTCACCCGTCGGAACCTTGGAATTGACCTCGGTACTGTAGCCGGTGATCGTCTCCAACGACCGCGCGTTCTGCTCCTGGAACTTCGCCATCGCCGCCTGGATGCCGACCTCGTTCTTCGAGCGCATCGCGGCGAGGAGCTCCTTGCGTGCGGCGATGATCTCGGCTGGCGTCGGGTGTTTCGCCTTCGCCGTCCGGAATGCGTTGCTGTAGGTATCGATTCCGTCGGCAAGCATCCCCAGGCCCGTACCGAGCTGGTCGAGCCAACCCCGATGCTGCCCGAGTTCGGTCGCCGCCGCGGCACCGACCGGCTCCCAGTTCTGCATCGTCCGCGCCGCGAGATCGACGCCCTCGGTGGCGGCGAGGTGCTGGCTGCCGGTGAACTTCCGGATCGCGTCCGCGAATCCCGTTGCGGCGCCGGGACCCGGACCCGCATGCAACTGCTGGGCGAATGTCAACGGGTCGACGGAACCTCCGGCAGCGGGAAACCTGAGCGCCGGCGGCCGCCGCTGCCCCACTTCTTGGATCTCTCCCACCGGGTTGCTCACCATGTCGCCGCCACCGCTGCCGCCCACGATGCGGCTGCCGCGCTCATCGGCTTCGGTGTAATCGACTGCCGCGGCGCCGATGTTGTGTGCCGTGCGTTGAACCTCGTTGAGAACGCCGATCGTTCCGTTGAACAGCGACGCAGCCTGCGCGTTGAGCTGCGGCACCGCCCCGGCCGAGATCGGGTCCGCCCCTGCGGGTACGACCCATCCGTCGGGCAGCGCCGTGCCGGCCTCACGCGCAATCGCGGCGAGTTTCGACGCCGCAGCGACGAGTTCCTGCGGATCGACATTGAGCGCCATCACGACCTCCTCTCCTCATCTGCCGCGCGATCACACGGGTGCCGCGACAATCGGCACTGCCGCGTTCGCGGACTGATCGGGCGTGCCCGGCATAGCCGGGGGCACGTCCCCATCCTTCGGCGCGGCCAACTCGATGCCCTTCGGATGGACGAATCCGGAGAACTGACCGAATTCTCCTGCGCTGTCCGACATTTCCGGGACGAAAGGTTTCAGTGCGCCGTTGACGACTGCCTCCAGCGTACCGCCCTCCTCCGAGCCGAAGACCACGAGAATCGCGCTGCGCTTGTCCCACGTGGCGACATCGCCGGTCATCAGCTGGTATGGATCGACCCGCGCACCGATCTGCTTCTTATCCGACCACTTCGCAGGCGTCTTCTCGTACGCCTTCTGCGCGTCGGTGCCGCTGGCGTTGCCGAACGCCCCGTCCAGGGCCTGGGCGACCATCGCGGACACCTTCTGGGTGCGACCATCGGGGAACGTGTAGAGCACGCTGCCGTCCGCACCCGGCGTGCGGCCGGGAACGCCGTTGGCCGGTTGGGACGACCACGGTGTCGAAGGAGCCGCACTGTGGGTCGGAGCCGTCGACGCGGGCGTGGCGACCGTCGCGGGCTGCACTGGAGCCGGCGCAGTAACCGAAGGCGGGGTGACCGGGTTGATGAGATCTTCGTCGAACCGCCCGGGGTCGAGTCCCGAGCGCCGGTCGTCCAGACCGGCAGTCATGTTCTTCATCGCCATCATCTGCATCGCCGTGCCCATCAGGTCGCCCATGCCCATGCCGCCCATGCTGCCCAGGCCGGAATTGACGCCTCCCGGGTACGACGCGTTGACCGCTGGGGTTGCGGCCTGGTTTTCGAGGGTGTCGATCGCGCGCTGCAAGCCGTTGTCGGCAGTGCTGTTCGTTCCCACGGGATCGGGTGTCTGCGAGCTGCCATTTTCCAGATCACCGATATTGCCCGGATTGGTGGGATCGTCGCCGGTGTTGACCGCGGGTGGCGTGTAGGCAGGGTTGTTCTGGCTGGCCTGCAGGCCAGCGAGCGCATTCTGCAATGTGCCGTTCATGGCCGTGGTCTGCGCCGCCAGCTTGTCGTCGAATTTCGTTGTCATATCTTTGACATAATCCGCGATGTCCAGCTCTTTACCGGTCGCGTCTTCGGTAACGTCCACGATTTCATTGAAAGCCTGGGCGGTGAGCTGAACGAAACTCATGTCGGAACCATCACTTTGCGTAACGGCAACGTTCAATCCACAGATGAGGTCGGCGACGTTCTTCCTACCCTGCTTGGTGATCGCTGCGACATCAGGCGTCTTCGCCACGACGTTGTTCTCGATCGTGTTGAAGTGGACGGCAGCATTCTGCAGCGCCTTGACAGCATCTGCGTATCCCGTCACGCCCGCACCGACACCAGCCGACGACAGCTCCTTGGGGGCAGACAAGTCCAAGGCTTTCTTCTGCTGCTTTGCGTCTGTTATGGCCTTTTCATCCCCGAAGAGCTGGTGAGTATCACACAGCGACGTCGCTACGGAATCACCGGGTCCCGCGTACCACTGTTTGAGCGTCGCATTCAACTTGCTCGGCTCCAGCAGGAACCCGTATCCCGTCGCGTGCACCGAAGGGTCGGGCAGCTGGGGGATGAACGGCGCCGTCCCCATGAGCTCTACGTGCGAACCCGCCCAGACCAATTCGAACGTGGGCGCCCCGCCAGCACCAGGATCGTTACCACCGCCGGCTGAGGGGTTTCCCTCGTTTGGCCACACCGAAACAGCGATGGCCGACCCCAATCCACGGAGGAAGCTCGTTCCCCAACCGCCGGGGATACGGTCCGCCTTATTGCGTGCACCCTTCCCGCTCTTGAGCGGCCCCTCGAATTTACGCAGGAATTTTTCGCGCGATTCGAGATTCTTCTTCAACGGTGCATTTTTCAACGCGTCTGCATCGTCGACTTTCTGGGCCGCCGTCTTTGCCCTGCCAGCCGCATTTTTGGCCCTTGTCGCTGCCCCCCTTAACCTCTTTGCCTCCTTATCCAATTGTTGCTGTAGCGCGGAATCCGTGTTTTTTCTGGCCGCCTTTTCGGCCTTTTTCGCCGCTTCTTCCGCAGCGGTCGCCTTGGTCTCCGCCTTTTGCAAAGCGCTTTTCGCCGCCTGCAGCGCTGGGCTCTCCACGGCGAGCTTGGTCAGCTCGCTTTCGGTCCGTTTGATTGCAAAGCCCACCCCGAAACCAAGACCTTTCGCGACGGCACCGCCAATCGCACCGCCGACCGCGCCGTGCGCGGCGGCGTAAGCCACGCTTCCATCAAGCTTGAAATCATTCTCTACCCACTGACCGGCCGCACCACCCGCGGCACCGCCTACCACGGCACCCCAGGGGCCGGGCACTACCCGGTCGACAGCGAAGCTGACACCGACGTCAACCGCGAAAGCTATCAAAGACATGAGAACTCCTACGCCGGAACCACTATTGCCCCGGCGACCGGCTGATCGACAGGCACCATCGGAGCCGCTGCCGCATCCGGACCAGGAGTTGTGATCTCGATACCCGCCGGATGAACGAATCCAGCGAACGGCCCGAACTCACCATTGCTGTCATGCATTTTCGCGGCGAACTGTTGCAGCTTTCCATCGAGGATCACCTCCGGCGGGACGCCGCTGTCGGTGCCGAAGGACACCACGATCGCCAACCGCTGCCCGTCGCCGACCGCCGCTTCCACCGGTTCGCGTTGCCCCCAGGTCGCGATATCGCCGGTCATCAGCTGGTACGGATCGATGGGTGTGCCGACCGGCCGATCAACGGGCAACGTAAACGGAGTCTTGCTATACGCGCCGCGGGCGTCGGTGCCCGCGGCGTTACCGAACGCCGCATCCAGAGCCTGCGCGACGACCGTGGAGACCCTCTGGGTCCGGCCGTCGGGGAAGGTGTACACCACGCTGCCGTCCCCGTCCGAGGTGCGCATCGATGCGGCGACCGCCGATGCACGACCCGGCGACGCCGTGGTGGCGGCAGGTCCCGACGATGTCGCCTGAGTCGCCTGAGTCGCCTGAGCCGCTTGGGGCGTCTGAGCGGGCGACGCCGGGGCGCCTGTGACCATCTGGGGTGCCTCCTCCCGTTCCCCCCGATAATCGTTGGAATTCTTGGAGTTCGGACGATCGCCGTTCCCGCGATTCGCCAACGCCTGCTGCACCATGTACGGCAACGTGAAGTCCGAGCCCATCGACGACGCGGGCGACGCAGCGCTCTGGGTCGGCGTACTCGTCGGCGAGGCGGACCTGGACGACTCGGTCCCCGTTGCGGCCTTCGTCGACGCGGGATCGGTGGCAGTGGATGAACTGCCGGCCTCCGTCGCCGACCCATTCGACTGGCTACCTGAGCTGCTGTCCCATTCCCACGCAGGCGGCATCGAGAAGTCGTTTCCGGTGCTGGTGGCGCCAGGGCTGCCTGTCGATGGCGCAATATAGGGCGCGTTGTACGGATTGTCGTTGGCCTGCTCCGCAGCCGGCTTCGGGACAGCAGGGGCCTGGGCAGCAGCGGGCTTTTTGTCGGTGGGCTTTTCTTTCTCCGCTTCTTTGCCCAACTCGTCGAATGCATTCGTATATTCGCTCATGACATTCGTCAGGTTCATCATCGTCGACTCGACCATGGTCATGACATAAGTGTCTTCGCTGAGGCCACTGGCGGCCAGTGACTGCAGAATCGACGCATCCAGAATCTGGTCCTGGACGAACTGTTGGATCTTTTCCAGACTCCGCGGATCCACTTTGGCCATTGCGGTCAAACTTTCTATGACGCCACCGATATCCTTCCGTCCTTGTTTGCACAGATCGGACGTCTTCCCAGCAATCTTGATAATTCGCGCATCCAACCCACGCAGACCCTCATACCACGAATCCAGATCTGCGACCCATTTCGGATAGGTCTCGATATTGGCCCGTTCCGGGTTCGAGACCTCGCCTGCGGGGCGTTTCTCGGGTAGCGCCGACTCTTTACCATCACCGAACGACTTCCAGTTACCGAGGTAGATATCCGGCAGACCTTTGTATTGCCCCTGGATGGCAGGCAACAACGTCAGACCGTCCGGAAGCTTTGCCGGATCCGGCATATAGACATGCGGCATACCAGACGTATCCTTGATTCCCGAATTGCTGATATCGATGACCTCGATCTCGGGATATCCCATATATTGATGGTATTTATCGCGAACCATGTCCGGCGTGGTACGGCCTCGATAGGCACCGAAACCGGCGCCAAGAAGGCCCCAAACAGAACGAAGTCCAGCTTGCGCCCCGTCCCAACCTCCGGTCACCGCAGCCCGCGAGACTCCATTGCCGAAAAGACCACCTAAACCGCCCCGAAAACTGCTCTCCATCAAGGATCGGCCGGCCGCGCCGAATGCCTTGGCCCCGATGCCGCCGACCGCACCGCCGACGAGTCCTCCCACCGCCCCGAAGGCAGCGCCCTCGAGCATTTTCTCGGGATCCCAACCGGTCTCGAACCCGGTGACCACACCTCCAACGACACCGCCGAGTACCGCAGCACCGACCGGGCCACCGAACGCGAAGCCGACCGCACCCGCGGCTCCGGTAATGATGTCGCCCCACAGTCCCATTACGACACCTGCCTGATCAGAATCCGTGACCGGTCGGCACCGGCACGTGCGCGGCTTCGCGTCCCTTTTCTCGACGGAGCGGCCGATCCGATCCAGGCGTCAACCTGATCGGCCGACCAATGCTCGAAGATCGAGACGCGGGTGCGGCCATACGTGAGTTCCTTTCGACTCGACCCACTCATTGTCGAGGATTCCCAGCAATGAGAATCACGGACAGCTTCGGTCGAGTCAGGATTGATCGGACAATAAGACGCACGCGCACCGATGCCACGGCCGGTGACCGACGCAGGAGGAAGCGCCCGATGAGCCTCTGCCAGGCCCTGGTCGGTCCCGCCGTTCCGAGTGTTGCCCAGCGAGCCGCCGGAGGTGTGCTGTGACGAGCAGGGAGTTACTCGCGGGCGTGAACGGCGTGGAACAGGCGCTCCGGCGGGAGAGGTGACGAGTACAGACATGCCACCTACCGAGGTAGCGCCCGAGATCGATGCGGGTGAAGAAGGTGAGGCGCCACCGGTTCCGGCGACGCCGTGGTCGGAACGGCCGGAGAATCCGCGTACTCGTCCTGGTACGTCTTCGCCGGGTCAGCCCGGTGCCTCGTCGGCGGCGCCGGGGCAGCAAGGGGGGGCGTCGCCGGCGCCGGGGCAGCCCGGGCCGGCCGCGTCTGGTCAGTCGAATGGTGTCGGGCAGTCCGGTGTTCCAGGCCAGCCCGGTGCGGTTCCGGGACAGCCCGGTGCCGCTGGTGCGCCTGGTCAGC
>NZ_JBFRFQ010000055.1:0-52753 GCF_052114905.1 Nocardia sp. 2TAF39 | reverse complement strand
TACCGCAGTGGCTGATCGCCCTGGTGGCCCTCGCGCTGGTGGTGAGCATCAACCTCATCTCGGTGAAGTGGTTCGGCGAGCTCGAGTTCTGGGCCGCGCTGATCAAGGTGGTCGCGCTGGTCGCCTTCCTGATCATCGGCACGGTCTTCCTCGCGGGACGTTTCACCATCCAGGGGCAGCACACCGGTCCTAGCGTCATCGCCGACAGTGGCGGGCTTTTCCCCGCCGGCATACTTCCGCTCGTCCTGGTCACCACCGGTGTTGTCTTCGCCTATGCCGCAGTGGAATTGGTCGGTACGGCGGCGGGTGAGGCGGAGAACCCGGAGAAGATCATGCCGCGCGCGATCAACTCCGTGATCGCCCGGATTGCGCTGTTCTACGTCGGGTCGCTGGTGCTGCTCGGGCTGCTGCTGCCCTACACCGCCTTCAAGGACGGTGAGAGCCCCTTCGTCACCTTCTTCTCGCGGATCGGCGTGGATGGGGCCGGCTCGGTGATGAACCTCGTGGTGCTGACCGCGGCCTTCTCCAGCCTCAACGCCGGTCTGTATTCGACCGGCCGGATCCTGCGCTCGATGTCGATGAACGGCAGTGCGCCCACCATCGCGTCGCGAATGTCGAAGGGCGGTGTGCCCTACGTCGGCATCCTCGCCACCGGCGCGGTCGCGCTGATCGGCGTCGGCCTGAACGCTGTGGTGCCGGACAAGGCGTTCGAGATCGTATTGAACATGTCGGCGCTCGGCACGATCGTCGCGTGGGCCGCGATCGTGGTCTGCCAGCTGCAGCTGTGGCGCTGGTCGCGCACCGGTCGCGCGGAGCGTCCGTCCTTCCGGCTGATCGGCGCGCCCTACACGAGCTTCGCGACGTTGGCCTTCCTCGTCACCGTGGTTGGTCTGATGGCCTTCAGCGACGACGAAGTGCAGCGGGGCGCGGTGATCGCCATGGTCGTGGTCGTTGTTCCGGCGCTGGTCGGCGGCTGGTTCCTGGCGCGTAAGCGGGTGCTGCGCGTCGCGGAGGTCCGTCAGGGCGTCACCGGGCAGTTCCCGGTTCTGGCCGAGCGGCCGCCGCGCAAGAACGCGGCGGGTGGCGATACGGTGGTGATTCTCGACAAGCCCGACGAGGAGTGAGCCAGCCTCCGCCCCGGGCGCTACCGCCCGGGGCGGATAACCTATTCCCAATGTTGGGAACAATACTAACGCGCATCGACAGGTAGCGGACCAGAATGAAACCCCGATCGAACGGTGGGTCTGAGAGGTTCGTATGCCGGAGCACCCCAGCGCATCCGACCGTCCACTCGCGCATCCGTGGGCGAATCGGCGAATGCGCGGCACCGAGGTGCCTCGGCGAAGTTCTCACCCATGGGCGACTCGGCACCTGCTCAAGACCGAGATCCCCCCACGGCTGCCCAATCCGTGGTCGACGCCTCAATTTGCCGAGGGGCAGCCGAAGCAGCGTGCCGTCGCCGTCGAGTCGATGCCGAGCATCGTCGAACGCACGGCCGCTGCGGACATCGCGTCCATACCCTCCTCGGAACTCACGATCAGCACCGCCGAGCTGCTCGACGGCCTTCTGGAATCGGATCCCGGTTCCGGCCGCAGCGGCCGGTCGCGACCGAGCGGGCGAAGGTTGGGTGACGGCCTCGTGTCCATGCCCAAGGTGAGCCCGCTCGATCCGCGTTCCGCGGTCATGCAGAGCCCGGAAATGCCGGAGCACAAACGGTTTTGCTGGAAGTGTCAGCAGCCGGTCGGCCGCACCACAGACGCCGGGCCCGGCGTGGTGGAGGGCGAGTGCGGCCGGTGCGGATCGCCGTTCAACTTCCGACCCTCGCTCCAGCCGGGGGAGATGGTCGCCGACCAATACGAGGTGCAGGGCTGCCTGGCCCACGGCGGGCTCGGCTGGATCTATCTCGCTGTCGATCGCAACGTGAGCGACCGCTGGGTGGTCTTGAAAGGGCTGCAGAATCCGCTCGACTTCGAGGCTCACGTGGTCGCCCTCGCCGAACGCCAGTTCCTCTCCGAGGTGGCCTACCCCGGCATCGTCAAGATCCACAACTTCGTCAAGCACCAGTCCCGCCGCGACGTTCCCGACGGCTATATCGTCATGGAGTACGTCGGCGGCCGCTCACTGAAGAAAATGCTCGATCTGCGTGCACCGGAACGTATTCCGGTCTCGGAGGCGATCGCCTTCATGATGGAGATCCTTCCCGCGCTGGATTATCTGCACTCGTTCGGACTCGCCTACAACGACTTCAAGCCCGACAACATCATGGTCAGCGAGGACGAGGTCAAGCTGATCGATCTCGGCGCCGTCGCCGCGATGGAGTCCTACGGAAGCATCTACGGCACCCCCGGCTACCAGGCGCCCGAGATCACCGAGACCGGCCCGACAGTGGCCTCGGACATCTACTCCGTCGGCCGTACCCTGGCCGCACTGGTGCTGGACATGCCCAAGACCGCCGACGGTCACCAACTGCCCGGGATCCCTTCGGCGGACGAGCAGCCGCTGCTGCTGCGCTATCCGTCGTTGGACCGGCTGTTGCGGCGGGCCACCGACCTGGATCCGCAGCGACGCTTTCCGACCGCCTATTCGATGTACGGCCAGCTCGCTGGCGTACTTCGGATGGTACTGGCCGCCGATACCGGCATGGAGCATCCCCAGGCATCGCTCGAATTCGGGTCCATGCGTGGCGATTTCGGCATCGAGACACTGATCGGGCAGACCGACGGGATGGCCGACGGACGCCATCGACTCCCCGCGCTGGATGCGCCGAGCGTCGTTGCGGCCCTGCCGGTTCCGTTGATCGACAGCGAGGACCCCAGCGCCGACCTGCTGTCCACCCTGCTGCACGGCGACCCGAGGCACGCCCTCGACGCGCTGCGTCGCACTGCCGACCGGATCGTCTCCGGCACGATCCGGGAGCCGGAGACCTTCGAGCTGGAGGGAACGCTGACCGCAGTCCGCGCGCACCTCGATCTGGGGGAGGTGGTGCCCGCGTGCGATCGGCTCGCCGATCTGCGACCGAGTTATGCCACCGACTGGCGGATCGAGTGGTACTCGGCTGTCGCCGCGCTGCTGGACGGCCAGTACGAACGCGCCTACGAGTACTTCGATCTGGTGCACGGCATGCTGCCCGGTGAGATCGCGCCCGCCCTTGCGCTGGCCGCCACCGCGGAACTCACCCTGCAGCATCTCGGCGAGCTCGACGACGACAACCGCTGGCATCAGCTCGCCATGGAGTACTACCGGACGGTGTGGCGGACCAACCACGGCGTGGTGAGCGCGGCCTTCGGACTGGCCCGCAGGCTCGCGGCCGACGGTGCACTGCGCGAGGCCGTCGCCGTGCTCGACCAGGTGCCGGAGGCATCGCGGTATCAGAGCGTGGCGCGGATGACCGGCTGTCTGCTGCTGGTCTCGCAGCCGATTCCGGAGACCACCGAGGCCGACCTCATCGAGGCGGCGGCGCGACTCGACGCTGCGCCGGACGAGCCGAGAGCGCTGCAACTACAGGTCATCGTGGTGGGTGCGGCGTTGGAGTGGGTGCGCGCCGGTGGGCAGTCGGCGGAACCCGAGGCGACCCTGCTCGGTTTCCCGGTCACCCTTTTGGGCTTGCAGCGCGGGCTCGAGTCCAGTCTGCGCGCGCTGGCCCGGATCGCGCCGCACCGCCTGCACCGGTATCGCCTCGTCGACCTGGCCAATCACGTGCGGCCGAAGTCCAGGTGGTGACCGGGCTCAGACCGTCCGTGCGGTGAGCATGAAAAGCGCTGGTGCGGCCAGGATAACGAGCAACCACAGCCAATTGCCGGTGGACAGGGCGAGTACCACTGCGAAGACCACGGCCGCCCCCGCCAGCACCGCGAGGCGAGGCAGTGGATTGGTCGGTGGCAGCTCCGGTGCCTGCGGTGTGCCGCCTGGCAAATCGGCGAACAGTTCGGCCAGTTGGCTCTTGCTGGTCGCCGCGGCGACGACCGCGCTGAGTTCGTCGAATTCGGTCAGGCTCAGTCTGCCCGCGCCGAGGTGTTGCGTCAGCTCGCGCATTGCTCGCTCGCGGTCCGCGATACTAGCCGGGGGGCCCGCAGATTCACCCATGTCGGAAGGATAGGCGTAGGGGCAAAAGCCGTGCACCACGTGAGTTTTCCAAGGGCGGGAAGGTCGGCCTGCCGCGCAGGACACTGCCGTATGCCGCCGTGCCCCTGTCCGAATGAATCGGCGCGGACCACGTGGAGTTTGCTGATTTGTCGCCGGAGAGTGGGTCGCCGTCAAAATGCCCGCGCACCGGCCGTCCATTCGTGTTGCGATGTGGTTTCCTTGAGGTATGACTGCGGGCGTGGAGTACACGATCGACGAGCTGGCGCGGGAGGCCGGTACGACCGTGCGCAGCCTACGGG
Source organism: Nocardia sp. 2TAF39 (assembly GCF_052114905.1). Classification (NCBI taxonomy): domain Bacteria; kingdom Bacillati; phylum Actinomycetota; class Actinomycetes; order Mycobacteriales; family Nocardiaceae; genus Nocardia; species Nocardia sp. 2TAF39. The sequence goes on along the minus strand of NZ_JBFRFQ010000055.1, from coordinate 48,371 downwards.
TTTACCACGAACGGGGCGTACTGCCGCCGCCTCAGGTCAAGGGCCGGACCGGCTTCTATGGCGCCGACCACCTGAACCGGGTACGGACCATCAGCAGGCTGCTCGATCGGGGGATAAAAATCAACGGCATCAAGGAATTGCTCAAAGCCTGGGATCGCGGTGACGACCTGGGCGACATCCTCGGCGTCGTCGAGCCCGACATGGCCGAGACGGTCGTCGTTGCTGCCGGAGACCTGATCGCGGCGACCGAACTCGCCGAGCGCTACCGCGATGTGCCCAATGGCCTCGCGCGGGTTGTCGCGGCGGGGCTGTACGAGCCGGTGGACGCGGCGACTTATCGGATCGCGGATCGTCGGCTGGTGCACAGCCTCGATCGCATCGTGGACGCCGGCATTCCGGCCGACGAGGTGCTCGGCGAATTGGAGAAGCTGCGCGCTGACGCCGACCGCATCGCCCGCCGTTTCGTCGACCTCTTCCGCCGCACCGCCTTGGCGTCGTTCCAGGAATCCGACCGAGGCCCGGCGGAGGTCGCCGAGCTCGAGGAACAGCTGACGGCGACGCGCGCGGTGCCCGGCGCGGCGACCGCCGAGCTCGTAAACCTATTCGTCACACGGTATCTCGGCCAGGACACCGAACTCGCGGACGCACTGCCGGAGGCATGACCTGCTCGGCTCGGGCGGGGCCGACCGGAATTGTTTCCGTTTCCACTTTCCCATCGTTGGAGATATGTGGCAGTAACGTGCCGTTAATTAGCGGTATATTGGTTGCATCTGGCCGCGTGCTCGCCACACGCGGAGCTACCTATGGCCATGTACTTAGGTATGGCATGCGCAATCTACTGATGCGCGCGAGCGTCGCCTTCGCCGAAAATGTCCCAATCGCACAAGGCAGCAGATGGGTGTGGGCAATGGGAAGCGTGACCCTGTGGATGCAGATGTCGCTGGACGGCTTCGCGGAGGGGCCGGATCAGGAAATCCACTGGCCAGTGGTGGACGAGGAACTGTGCGAGTCGTTGATGGACGAACTCCGCTCGGCCGACCTGTTCCTCTACGGCCGGAAGACATTCGAGATCATGGCATCGTTCTGGCCGACCGCCGACGTGGATCCGGCGATATCGGAGTTCTATGTCGACTTCGCGCGGTGCTGGAAAGAAACGCCCAAGCTCGTCTTTTCGCGCAGCCTGCCTACCGCCGGCTGGAACACGAGAATCATCCGGGAGGATCTGGTCGAGGAGATCACCGCGCTGCGCGGGCGGCCCGGTTGCGACATGGTCCTGTTCGGCGGCGCGGAGACGGCGTCGGCGTTCATGAAGCACGATCTGATCGATGAGTACCGGCTGTTTGTCCACCCTATCCTGCTGGGTGGCGGTATCCCGTTGTTCCCGACACCCGCGGTGGTATCGGGGTTGCAGCTCGTCGATGTGATGACGTTCGACAGCGCTGTTGTCCAGATGCATTACCAGCAGATGGCCTCGGTGTCTTCGGTCTAGCGCACGCATACCCCGAGGTAGCGGCCCCGCCGCCCGAACGGTGGCGGATGTCGTGTGAACTCGAGTCGGCATTGTCGAGCGCGTAGCGGCTTCGTCGGCTAGCTTTCGTTGTATGTCCCTGGTTCAGGCACCAGGTGGCGTGCTGCCTGCATCCACCAGTGAATTCATCGGCCGGGAAACGGAATTGGACCGGTTGGGCGCGTTGCTGGACGGTGACGCGCGCCTGGTCACCTTGGTCGGCCCCGGTGGGATCGGCAAGACGCGATTAGCGGCGGAGGGGCTACGCCGCGGTGTGCGTGCCAGGCGCAGGCCGGTTAGCTCCATCCGGACGGTCGACGCTCAGGTCGCCGCCATCCGGCAGAAGCTGATGATCTCTTCCCGGGCCGACATTGTAGGCCACATTCCCGAAGAACTCGTCGATCGCGTCCGGTACGAATCCGAGCGAAGACCCCGCCGTGCCCGCAAGGGAGCGCACAGTGGATAGGCTGCTCCGACCGATGGTTTTTGATCGATAGGTGCACGTGCATGTCGGAACTGAACCGCGGCGGTGGCGACGGCCCCGCCGCGCCCAGTGAGTTCGTGGGCCGGCACGCCGAACTGCGGCAGGTCGACGCACTGCTGGGCTCGCCGAATGCCCGGCTGATCACCCTGGTCGGACCGGGTGGCATCGGCAAGACGACGCTGGCTGCCGAGGCGGTGCGCCGGTATCGGGGCGCGGCGCGGCACACGGTCTATTGGACACGGCTTGCCCGCCTGGCGCCCGGCGCGGAGACCGGAGCGGTCGCCGAGGAGGTGGTGCAGTCGGTCGCGAAGGGCGGCATCGCGGGCCGGTCCGCCTGGGACGCCCTGGTGGACACTTTCAGCGGTGGCGACGCGGGCGAAGCCCACAGGGCGATCCTGGTGCTGGACAACTGTGAGCACGTGCTCGACGGGGTGGCGCCGCTGATCGTCGGCCTTCTGGAAGTGGTGCCCGGACTAACCGTCGTCGCGACCAGCAGGGAACCGATCGGCTGGATCGACGAGCACCTGGTGGCCGTGCCGCCGCTGTCCAGCGATCACGCCCTCGAGCTGTTCCGACAGCGCGCCCAACTCACCGGGCGGCCTATCCCGGAGGATCCGGGACAACTTGCCATCGCCGCGCGGATCTGCGGGCATGTGGACAACAACCCGCTGTTCATCCGGCTTGCTGCCGCCCGCCTGCTGCACCGGCCGCCCGCGATCGTGCTGCGCGAACTGTCCGGCGATACCGACGACCGGCGTCTGCAGTGGTCCCACGGCGCCAGGGGCGGAGTCGGGGAACGGCACCGCAGTGTCCGTGACGTGATCGCCTGGTCCTATGGTCTGTGTACCGACCGCGAACAGCTGCTGCTGGACCGGATGTCGGTGTTCGCTACCGGATTCGACACCGACAACGACGAAACCCCCTGCGGCGGAGCGGAATTCGATGCAATCGCGGCGGTGTGCGCAGACCCTGCGCTGCCGGAGGAGGAGATCGATCGCCTGTTGGAGCGCCTGGTCGAACGGTCGCTGCTCTCCGTGCACATCACGGCGGTTACCGTCCGGTACTACCTGCTCGAGAGCGTCCGTGTGTTCGTGCGAGACCGGCTGTCGGTCCGTCACGACGACCTGGACGAGGCGCGGCTGCTTGCCCGGCATCGGCGCTATTACCGGGACCGGGTCGCCGCGGGTCCTGCCACCTGGTACGGCCCACGAGAACAGGACTGGCTCGACTGGGCGCGCGCGGCGTGGGACAACATCCTCATCGCCATCGAGACCAGCCTCGCCGACCCCGAGGAGGCCGTGGTCGGCCTGGAGACCGCCACGACGCTGATGGCGCTGCGTGTCCCGTTCATCACCGGATCCAACCGTGCCATCACCGGTCTCACCGAACAGGCCCTGGAAGCCACTCGGTGGGTCGACCCGCCACCGACCCACCTCCGCGTCGACGCGACCGCGCTGGTCGGATGGATCGCCATCTGGCAGGGCAGACACGTCTACACCGCGCAGCTGCTCGACGAATGCGCCGTGGAGTGCCTGTCCGACCCGGATCTGCGCCGCCGTTGGCGCGAGAGCACCGCCGTCGACATCGGTTTGCCCGCCGCGGTCGAGTTCACCTGGGGGCTGGAGCTGTTGCTCGTCCACCTCGACCTGCGGGCGGTCGATGTCTTGGCGAGGGCACGAAGGAAATTCGCCGCCGCGGGCGACCGGGCTGGAGAGCAGCGCAGCGAGCTGTTCGAGGCGCTCACCTGCGCGAACCTCGGTGACGCCGATTTGGCGCTCGGTGTCGCGCGCGGCCACCTGGGCCGGGCTGTCGCCTCCGACGCGGGCTGGGCGATCTCCTGGGCGGAGCTCGCCTGGATGATCGCGGTGTCCAGACACGGTGACCCACACGAGGCGGTGAAGCTCGGACAGTCGACTCTGGAACGGGTGCTGACGAACGGGGACACCTGGACAGCGGGCTGGGTTGCCCATTTCATCACGATGGCGCTGACCTATATCCTGTCCTCCCAGATCGCCGCGGGCGACGCGGGCCGGGCCACATTGACCGCCGCCGCCACCCGAATCGCCCATCTCCAGGGCGGTATCGCAACGCTGCACCGATCGATGGGCATCGTCGCGGACCGGGTGACGCTGGTGGCGCGCGGTACCGCCCATGCCACCGAGGTCGCGACCTCGGTCATCGGCGCGGGCGCCTATGCGGCCGCAGCCGGTCGCGGTGCCCGCCTGCGGCCGGAACATGATGAGCTGCAACGGTTTCTGCTCGGCAGGCTCGCCATCGACCAGGTGCCGAGCCTGCGCCCGCAGGTCAGGGCGACCGCCTCGCGCTGGGACGAGTTGACGCCCGCGGAACGCGAGGTCGCGGTGCTCGCCGCCGCGGGCTGGGCCAACAGCGCCATCGCCGCGCGCAGGGGTAGTTCGATTCGGACGGTCGACGCTCAGGTCGCGGCCGTCCGCAGGAAGTTGATGGCGGCCACCAGGGCTGACATCACCTGGCACGTACCGGATCACCTCGACGAGCGGGTACGGCTCGAATCCGAGCAGCGGGCGCTGCGAACGCAGCTACGCCCGTAACCGTCGCGGCGGTTACGGGCGTAGCAGCGGTTCGATTTCGGTCAGGTCAGGGAGCCGTCGTTGCAGAGGCTCGCCGACCGCCAGGACTTCTGCGGCGCGGTGCCCGGGTCGAAGGCCCACTGGTCGATCGATCCGGCAGCCTTCCAGAACAGCCCGCCCCGACCGTCCGCGACCACCTGATACACGTCCTCGGAGCCCTCGATGAGCTGGCTTCCGACACAGTAATCGTTGTACTCCGTGCCGAATTGGCGTGCGCCCGCGCTGAACAGGCCGGCGGGGTTGGCGTACGCGCCGGGGTTGGGAACGGTGCTCCGCTGCCCCACCGCACCCCCGCGGTGCCAATAAGGAGCGCCGAACTGGTCGGTTCCGCAGGAGAAGCTCGAGCCGCCCGCGACGACCGTGTCGCCCTGACCGTGGGCTCCGCCCGCCCAGAGGCAGGCAGCGCCCTGGGCCTCGGCGGTGCCCGCGCCGAGGCTGAGGCCGCCCACCGCCATCGCGGCCGACGCCAGCAGCGTGAGCGTGCGCGCCGTGGTGGAGCGCTTCTCGCTACCGGCAGACGTAGCGCGGAGTCCTCTGATTGTAAGCATCGGTCCGCGAGCGAGTGCGTCGACCGCGAAGTCACTGGCACCAGCTGGCCTGCGGGCGGCACACGGTGTAGCCGCTGCCGTCCGGCCGCTGCACCTGCGACCAGCTCGAGCTGCCGTTGTCACCTGTGACGGCGCCGCTCGGGGCGGGCTGGTTCTGGCGCTGGTGGTAGTCGCGAATGGCGTTGTTGTGCTGGTTTTCCCGCAGGGGGCTGCGGTCCTGGTGGTGGAAACCCATGGGATCGATGTGGTGCCAGCCGGTGGTGTCGCCCGAGCCGTTGCGGGGGTCCGAAGGACCCCCGTGCGACTCGGCGGCGGCGAGGCCCGCACCGCCCACTGTGATGGCGCCGATGATCGCGGCGCAGGTGAGCAGTCGCCGGGCTGTGGTGTTGGTGGTCATCGTAAGTCTCCGTTCGGATTCGAGCTGTGGTCGGCGGTGCCGTTCGCGGATCGGTCGACCCGGCGAGTGTCGGTGGTCGGAGCATCCGCCGAAGGATGGGAAGGGGTCCGGGCGGCAGCCGTCGCGGTCGTTGTTGCGGTCGCGGTGCGGCGCCGGTCGTCACGGTCCCGGTCGTTGTGGTTTGAGGAGCCCGGCCTGTCGTGTCCATGGCGGCCCGGGCATTCGGGGCTCGATGCCGCGACGGTCGCGTCGGGCTCGGCCAGCGCTTCGGTCGGCGCCGGGGGGTCCGGCGTGGCCGCTATCGCGCTCACGATCAGCGGTCGGACGAGCCAGGTCTGTGTCCGTCGCTGTGGTGGCGTGATCCCGGTCATTGTTGATTCCGTTCTCTCGTCACCTCGGGGATCGGGGGCGGGCCCGGTGTGGTCCGCTTGATCGTTCCCCATCTATCGTGCCGTTGGATAACGTCACATTAACTGACGTGTCGATGATTGTCGAGGGTTTTTCTCAGGATTGGGAAGCCTCGCGACGGACTGCTTGCCCATTGGGGCGTCTACCTGCGGCGATGCTGACCGTGCTCAGGGTCGACTTAGCTCGTGGCTTCATTAGAAATACGGCCGATCGACCGTATTGTTCGGGGTGCAGTCGACGTCAGCGAAACCACGGGTGCGCAGTTGGGTGGGTCAAGGGGGTGCAGTGTGCAGCGATGGCGCTGATCGTGGCCGGTAGCGTTCGCCGGAGGCGCCGGCTTCTCAGCCGCGGCCCGAACTCGACGGGAAGGCGGGGCAGTGCGCATAGCGCCTGATCACGACAATTGCAGAAATCCATCGATGCTGCGGCGGGCGCGGTCGGCGGCCTCGATGTCGCCGATTCGCAGAGCGGTGTTGGTCGCGCAGAGCACCGCGTCGATCTGGAACGCGATCAGATCCGTGTCCAGCGCGGCGATCTCGCCGGCGGACACCGCGAAGCGCAGTTCGCGTTCCAGCAGGCCGACCCAATCTCGCTGATCGCGAAACAGAGCGTCGCGGACCGGACCCGGCTTGCTGTCGTACTCGGCCATCGTCGCGACCCGGAAGCATCCGCCTGCGAACAGCGGCGTCTCGGCGTAGACCATCCAGTGTCCGACCAGTGCCCGCAGTCGGGCGACGCCGTGCGCCGCGGGCCGCGCCGGTTCGACGACCGCCTCGATGAACCGGTCTCGTGCGTAGTCGACGGCGGCCAGCTGCAGCGCCTCCTTGGTGCGGAAGAGGGTCTGGATCCCGGCCTTGCTGAGCCCGGTATCGGTGGCGAGCCTGCCGAAACTCAGGCCGGTCAAACCGTCCAGCGACGCGATGTCGACCGCCTGCCGCAGTACCGCCGCTCGTGTCTTCGCGCCACGCAGTAGGCGCTTGTCGGTGATCTCGGCGGTGCGTTGCCGGTCGGAGCCGTCGCCACCTTCCATACGGTCGATCGTACTCATGCATACTCGCATCGAACTGAGGGAGCTGGCCGGCCGCCCGGCAGCGCGACTACGCCGAGAACCGAGTGCCGCCGCGCGAGCGGCCTTCACAGCCGCGGGTCGACCGGCTCGGACTCCAGCGCGAGGACCGCGAACACTGCCTCATGGATCCGCCACAGCGGTTCGCCCGCGGCGAGCCGGTCCAGCGCCTCGAGGCCCAGGGCGTACTCCCGCAGCGCCAGCGAGCGTTTGCGGCCCAGCGCACGGATGCGCAGCCGATCGATGTTGGCGGTCCGCAAGTACTCCGGGCCATAGATAATCCGGAGATACTCCACGCCACGGCACTTCACGCCGGGCTGAACAAGGCGGCCGTCGCGGGCCGCCTCGCCGGTCCTGGCGCGGACCAGCGAAGCCAACGGCTTCACCACCATTCCCTCGCAGCCCGCCGCTGTCAGCTCGGTCCACCAGGAGACCGCGGCGGCCTCGCTGTCCGGGTCGTCGAGATCGACGTGCACGTGTCGGGTCGGCGCCAACAGCGCGGAATCGGCCGCGACGAGTCGGTCGATCCGGTCGAGATGCCAATCATGATCGCGGACCGCGAGATTCGCGCCCTCGGCGGCGAGGATCTGGAACGGCGCCAACCGTAACCCGGCCATGCCCTCGACCGGCCAGCAGTAGCGGCCGTAGGCCGCGGTGAACGCCGCCGCGTCGTCCGCACGCGCGGACGTGCGTGCCGCGAGGTCGGCGACATCCAGCCCGCGCGCCGCGACTGCACCGAGCACCTCGGTGGCGGCGCGGAGTGCGGACCTGGCCGCCGCGCCCACCGCGGCGTACTGGTTGCGGAGCAGGCCCACGGCCTTGGCCGACCAAGGCATCAGCTCGGCGTCCAACAGCAGCCATTCGCTGCGCAGATCCTCGAAAAGGCCCGCCGCGTCGGCGGCCGCGCGTACGCCGGCCAGCAGCGACTCGGTCTGCGCGGGATCGTCGAAGAACGGGCGTCCGGTGCGGGTGTAGAGCGCGCCGGTGCCGCCGTCGTCGATGCCGAAACGGTCACGTGCCGCGGCCACCGAACGCGCCACGAGGACGATGGCCCGCGAGCCCATGTGCTTCTCCTCGCACACGAGTCGCCGCACCCCTTCGGCGCGGTAGTAAGCGAACGCCTCGGCGGGGTACTCCAGGAAGCCCGCCAGCTCCGAGGTCGCGCACGGTGCCATGGTCGGCGGCAGGTAGACCAGCCGCCGCGGGTCGAGGGCGAAGCGGCTCATCACCTCGAGCGCGGCGCTCGCGTTCTCCTCGCGCACGCCGACCCTGCCGTGGTAGCGGGTCTCTACGACGCGACGGCCGAGCACGTCGTCGAGGTCGAGAACGCCGGGGTCGCGGCGCACCACGCCGTCCGGCGTAACACTCTTAATGGCCTGCAATGGGCGCACCGGCTCGTACCAGACCTGTTTCGCGGCAACGGATACCGGCTCGCGCTCCGGATAGCGCAGCGCCGAAAGCCGGCCGCCGAATACCACGCCGGTGTCCAGGCAGAGGGTGTTGTTCACCCACTGCAGGTCGAGCACCGGCGTGTGCCCGTACAGCACGGTGGCGCGGCCGCGATAGTCGTTGGCCCACGGGTAGCGCACCGGAAGACCGTATTCGTCGGTTTCCCCGGTGGATTCGCCGTACATCGCGAAGGACCTGACCCGGCCCGACGCGCGGCCGTGATACTCCTCCTTGAGCCCCGCGTGCGCGACGACGAGCTTGCCCTCGTCCAGCACGTAGTGGCTGACCAGCCGCCGGCAGAACTCGTGTGCCGCCTTACGGAAGTCCGCGTCCTCGGCCTCCAGTTGGGCAAGGGACTCGGCGAGGCCGTGCGCGACACGGACCTTCTTGCCATCCAGCGCACGCACCAGCTTGCTCTCGTGATTTCCGGTGACGCACAGAGCCGTACCCGCGGCCACCATGCCCATCACGAGGCGCAGCACACCGGGGGTGTCCGGTCCGCGGTCGACCAGGTCGCCGACGAACACCACAGTGCGCCCATCCGGGTGCCGGGCGCCGACGGCTCGGTGCCGGTCGTCCCGCTCCAGGACGTATCCGAGTTCGCCGAGCAGCGTCTCCAATTCACTACGGCAGCCGTGCACGTCGCCGATCACATCGAAGGGCCCGGAGTGGTCGCGCCTGTCGTTCCACGCCTTCTCGTCGACCAACGCCGCGGCCTCGATCTCCTCGACGCCGCGCAGCACGTACACCTTGCGGAACCCTTCGCGCTCCAGTCCACGCAGGCTGCGGCGCAGTTCGCGCTGTTGCCTGGCGACAACGTGCGCTCCGCGGTCGGCGCGGTCGGCGCGGCGCGCATTGCGCTCCAGGCACACCGCGTCCGGCACGTCCAGCACGATCGCCACCGGGAGCACGTCGTGCGCACGGGCCAGCGCGATCAACTCCTTGCGTGAGCGCACCTGCACATTGGTGGCGTCGACGACCGTGCGCAGGCCGCGCCGCAGCCGGATGCCCGCGATGTGGTGCACCAGCGCGAACGCCTCCGGAGTCGCTGCCTGATCGTTCTCGTCGTCGCTGACGACCCCGCGGCAGTTATCCGACGACACGATGGCCGTCGGCCGGAAATGCTTGCGCGCGAATGTCGACTTGCCCGATCCGGTGCTACCCACGAGCACCACCAGCGACAGCTCGGGTACCGAAAGCTCTGTCATGACCCGTCTCCGGTTCCGTGCTTGGTGAATATCGCCATCTGCGTCGGTGGCCCGAGTTCGGGGTCCGCCACGCCGACCGGCCGATACCGCACCGTGTACCCGTGCCGTGCCGCTACGCCGCCGCCCCAATCAGCGAATTCCGCACGAGTCCATTCGAATCGGTGATCGGCGTGGCGGAACTGTCCGGCCGCCAATCCCTCGAATCGTTCATTGATCTCGGCGTTCGGCGTCGTGACCACCACCGTGGTCGGCGCCGCGGCGCCGAACACCGCGTGTTCGAGCGCGCCGAGCCGCGGCGGGTCGACATGCTCGATAACCTCCATCAACACAGCAGCGTCGTAGCCGCGCAGTCGGGCGTCGGTGTAGGTCAGTGCTCCTTGCCGCAGCGTGAGGCGACGCGACACCTGCTCCGGCAGGCGGTCGACGCGCACCCGGCGCTCGGCGATATGCAATGCCCGCATCGACACGTCGACGCCGACGATCTCGCTGAACCTGGTGTCCACCAGCAGGTCCCGCAGCAGTGCGCCCTCCCCACACCCGAGATCGAGCACGCGCCGCGCGCCTGCCTCGCGCAGCGCGTCGAGCACTGCCGCGCGGCGGGCCACCGCCAGTGCCGTTGTACGCGTGCCGGTTTCGGAATCTTCCGAAGCGGAGCCGGAGGCAGCGCCAGCTGTTCCGCCGGCTGAACTATCCGAAGCTTTTGCGGCGTCGTGCGATTCGTTCTCAGGCACGAAACCGAACACCGTGGTAGCTGCCGTGCCTGTGGAGTCGAGAGCGCCGCGGACGGCGGTGCTCGTCACCGCGTCGACAGAGTTGTGCGACCGCACTGCGTCGGCCGAGTCGTGCGACGGCTCTGCGTCATCGGTCTCGTCGACCGCGTCCAACTGCTCGGGTTCGACATCGTCCACCTCGGCGAGCCGTGCCAGTGCTGTTCGCACCAGCGACTGCCGCCGCGCCAGATACCGCCGCGTGATCCAGCCGCGCTCCGGGTGCGCGCCGAGCCATCCGCCACCGGCCCGGATCAGCTTGTCGACCTCCTCGGCCGCCACCCAGTAGTGCTTGGCTCCGTCGAGTACCGGAAGCAGCACATAGAGGTGGGACAGGGCGTCGGAGAGTCGCATGGTGCCGTCGAGTTCGATGCGGAGCAGATAGGAGTCGCCCCAGTCCGGAAAGGCCGGGTCGAGCGGAAGGGGCGTCGCCGTCACCGTCCAGCCGAGCGGGGCGAACAACCGCTCGGCCACCGCGGCGCCGCCGCGACACGGCACCGACGGCAGTACGAGGCGCAGCGGCAGCGGCGTACGCACCAGCTCGGGTCGCAGATCGCAGCGGCCGTGCAGCGCGGTGCGGAACACCGCCCCGATCGCCACGGACAGCAACGAGGACGCCGCGTACGGCCGATCGTTGACGTACTGGCCGAGGCTGAAGTCCGGTGTGCTGCGTGCACGTCCGCGCACCAGTCGAATCGGGTCTACCTCGAGCAGCAGCACCGCCGTGCACTTCGCGTCGGTGGCCTCCGGGTACACGACATGCGCTGTGCCGTAGGACTGTTCGAACGCCTGCACGCGGCCGGGGTTCTTGTGCAGCAGGAACCCGAGATCGGTCGCAGGCCACCCGGCGCCGTCCGGCGGCGTACAGGTGATCGTGAGAAGCATCCTGCGATCGTCGCCCAGCCGACCGGGCCCCGCAAGGAATTTCGCGCTGCGTCAGGCGCTCCGGTACGGCCAGGCCCAGTCCGCGACCTCGGGAATGTCCGCACCGTACTCCCTCGTCCACGCTCGTGCGCTCCATCGCGCGTCGACCATTTCCTGACGCAGTCCGGCGGCCTGCTCACGCAGGCTCGGCACGCGATCGATCACATCCATGACCAGGTGATAGCGATCGAGGTCGTTGAGCATCACCATGTCGAACGGCGTGGTCGTTGTGCCTCGCTCCTTGTAGCCGCGCACGTGCATCTCGCCGTGGTTGTTTCGCCGGTAGGTGAGCCGGTGGATCAGCCAGGGATAGCCGTGGAAGGCGAAGATCACCGGCCGGTCGTAGGTGAACAGCGTGTCGAACTCGCTGTCGGGGAGGCCGTGCGGATGCTCGTCCTGCGGCTGCAGCCGCATCAGGTCGACCACATTGATCACCCGAATCCGCAACTCGGGCAGACGTTCTCGAAGAATCGCCGCGGCAGCGAGGGTTTCCAGCGTAGGCACGTCGCCCGCGCAGGCGAGCACCACGTCCGGGGTGGTACCGAGCGCATCGTTGTGGCCCGCCCAATCCCAGATGCCGATGCCGCGCGCGCAGTGCTCGGTCGCGTGGTCCACCGAAAGCCAGTCGGCCTGTGGCTGTTTGCCCGCGACCACCACATTGATGTAGTGCCGCGAACGCAGGCAGTGGTCGTAGGTGGACAGCAGCGTGTTCGCGTCCGGCGGCAGATACACGCGTACGATCGACGGCTTTTTGTTCAGCACCACATCGAGGAAGCCGGGGTCCTGGTGGGTGAAGCCGTTGTGATCCTGCCGCCAGACGTGCGAAGAGAGCAGATAGTTCAGGCTGGCGACCGGCCGCCGCCATGGCACTGCCGCGCTGGCGTCGAGCCATTTGGCGTGCTGGTTGAACATGGCGTCCACGATGTGGATGAACGCCTCGTAACAGGTGAACACCCCGTGCCTGCCGGTGAGCAGATAGCCCTCCAGCAGGCCCTGGCACATATGCTCGGACAGCACTTCGATCACCCGGCCCGCGGGGTCGAGTTTCTCGTCGTACGCTCCGATCTCGGCCTGCCAGTCGCGCCCTGTGACATCCAGAATGTCCTGCAGTCGATTGCTGGCCAGCTCGTCGGGCGCGAAGGTGAGGAAGTTGTCCGGGTTCTGTCTGGTGACGTCGCGCAACCACCCGCCGAGAACCCTGGTCGCCTCGTGCTGAGTCGCGCCGGGCGCGGTCACCTCGACGCCGAATTCACGCCAATCCGGCAGGCGTAGGTCACGGACTCGGGTGCCGCCGTTGGCAACCGGGTTGGCGCTCATTCGTCGATCGCCCTCGGGCACCTGGTCGAGCAGCTCCGACACCGGCCTGCCTGCCTCGTCGAACAGTTCTTCCGGCCGGTAGGACCGCAGCCACTGCTCCAGGGTCTGCCGGTGGCTCGGGTCGGTGCGCGCGGCGGGCAGCGGGACCTGGTGGGCGCGGAACGTGCCCTCGACGCGATCGCCGTCCACCACCGGCGGGCAGGTCCAGCCCTTCGGCGTGCGCAGCACGATCATCGGCCAGATCGGCCGCACGCCGTCGGCTCCGGCGCGCGCGGCGCGCTGAATCTGGGCGATGCGCTCCAGGCAGGTGTCCATCGCGCCTGCCATGGCTTGGTGTACCGCCGTGGGATCGCTGCCCGAGACTATGACCGGCTCGTAGCCGTAGCCATGGAGGAGTGCGACCAGTTCCGTCTCCGGGATGCGCGCGAGAATGGTCGGATTGGCGATCTTGTACTCGTTCAACGCGAGGATCGGCAGTACCGCGCCGTCGCGTGCAGGGTTGAGGAACTTGTTCGCGTGCCAGCTCGTGGCCAGCGGACCCGTCTCCGCCTCGCCGTCGCCGATCACGCAGAACACGGTGAGGTCCGGATTGTCCAGCGCCGCGCCGAAGGCGTGCAGCAGCGAGTAGCCGAGCTCGCCACCCTCATGGAAGGAGCCGGGCGTCTCCGGCGCGCAGTGGCTCGGCACGCCGCCGGGGAAGGAGAACTGTGCGAACAGCACGCCCATGCCGGTGCCGTCCTGCGGAATGTTGCCGTACAGCTCGGAATACGTGCCTTCCAGCCAGGCACACGCGTTCGGACCCGGCCCACCGTGACCCGGGCCCGTGACGAAGACCGCGTCGAGACCGCGCTGCCGGATCGCGCGATTGGCGTGCGTCCAGACCAGGTTCAGGCCGGGCACGGTACCGAAGTGGCCGAGCAGCCGCGGTTTGATGTGCTCGGCGAGCAGCGGTTCACGCAGCAGCGGGTTGCTCATCAGGTAGATCTGGCCGACGGCGAGATAGTTGGCCGCGCGCCACCAAGCATCGATCGACGTCAGTTCGTCGCGCTCCAGCGGGCCCGGCACGTCCGCCAGGCGGTAGGAGCGTGGCGCGACGGTGTCGCCGCCGGTACTGCCGACGTTGTCGGCCGAGGTATCGCCACCTGCACTTGCCATGTGGGTCATGCGCCGACTCTCCTCATGCTCGGGGCATCGGGGGAGCGGCGAGGACCGCTGTCCCGGATCCTGCACCGTTGCCGATCGGAATCGGCAACGCCGTATGGAGAATTCCCCGTCAGCCTAGCGGGATGCGCCGCTCCGGGTCGGTGAAAACACGCCGCGGTGCGCCGGAGCGCGGGCGGCGCGCCCCAGCGGGGTCCGCCCCCACGTGGTCTAGGGTCCGCCGCATGCACACACTCGGCAGGATCATCGGGATCGGCACCATCGCGGCGACGGCCATCGCGCTGGCAGCTTGCGGCTCGGACAACGACACGTCCTCCGCGACCGCCTCGTCCGCGAAGACCTCCGTGTCGGCGGGAGCGTCCGCCGCGCAGAGCCCGGCCACGCAGAGCAAGGGCCGCGAATGCACCGCCGAGGACATCGGCGTGACCGGCGAGTTCGGCACCGCACCGACGATCACCATTCCGGACAGCTGTGACCCGCCCAAGCAGCTGATCGTCAACGACTTGAGCGAGGGCAGCGGGCCCGGCGCCGAGACCGGCCAGCAGCTGACCATGAACTACGCACTGATCACCTGGTCCGACAAGAAGAAGCTGGACAGCTCGTTCGACCGCGGCACGCCGTTCCAGCTCACCCTCGGCGCGGGCCAGGTCATCGAAGGCTGGGAGCAGGGGTTGGTCGGCGTGCGGGCAGGCTCCCGCAGGCTGCTGATCGTGCCGCCGGACCTGGGCTACGGCGCGGGTGGACACGGCATCGCGCCGAACGAGACGCTGGTCTTCGTCACCGACGCGGTCTCGGTGGGCAAGTAGACGGGCATGCAGGCCCCCGGAAACACCGCCGAGTGCAGGCCCCCTCGGCCGGTCAACTAACCTGGTCGGGATGCCTACGCCGCATCCCTCGTTCGTCCTGGCCGAGGCCGGGGCCCCGGCTCGGGTCAGCGCCGATGGGGAGTGCGGCGGCCAGCACGCAAGGCCGCTTCGCTGTCATTCCGACGTCCGGAGTGCGTGGTGGCGCCCGTAAACCGAACGTCAACCAGTACGAACAACGAACAAGGAGCATGTCCGTGAAGAGCACCGTCGAGCAGCTGAGCCCGACCCGGGTCCGGATCAATGTCGAGGTGCCCTTCGAGGAACTGAAGCCGGACTTCGATCGTGCGTACAAGGCGCTGGCCAAGCAGGTCCGCATCCCTGGCTTCCGTCCAGGCAAGGCGCCCGCGAAGCTGCTCGAGGCACGTCTCGGCCGTGGTGCGATCCTGGAGCAGGTTGTCAACGACGCGCTGCCCGGCCGCTACAGCGAGGCCGTCACCACCACCGAGGTGAAGGTCATCGGTCAGCCCGACATCGAGATCACCAAGATCGAGGACGGCCAGGAGCTGGCCTTCACCGCCGAGGTCGACGTGCGCCCGGAGATCACTCTGCCCGATTACGGGAGCATCGCGGTCACCGTCGACTCCGTCACCATCGGCGACGAGGACATCGAGGAGCAGCTGCAGTCGCTGCGTCAGCGCTTCGGCACCCTGACCGGTGTCGAGCGTCCGGTGCAGGAGGGTGACTTCGTGTCCATCGACCTGTCGGCGACCGTCGACGGCGAGGAGGTGCCCGAGGCCGCCACCACCGGCCTGTCCCACGAGGTCGGGTCCGGCCAGCTCATCGAGGGCCTGGACGAGGCCCTGATCGGGCTGTCGGCGGGCGAGTCCAAGGACTTCACCTCGACGCTGGTCGCGGGCGAGCACGCGGGCAAGGACGCCGTCATCACGGTGACGGTGCAGACCGTCAAGGAGCGCGAGCTGCCCGAGGCCGATGACGAGTTCGCCCAGCTGGCCAGCGAATTCGACACCTTGGAGGAGCTGAAGGCCGACCTGCGCGACCGCGTCGAGCGGGTCAAGAAGGTGCAGCAGGCGGGCGAGATCCGCGACAAGGTGCTGGAGACCCTGCTCGAGCAGGTCGAGGTGCCGCTGCCGGACGCCGTGGTGCAGGCCGAGATCGACGCCGTGACCCACGACGCGGTGCACGGCTTCGATCACGACGAAGCGAAGTTCGCCGAGTCGCTGGAAGCCCAGGGCAGCACCCGTGCGGAGTTCGACTCCGACACCAAGGAGGCCGCCGAGAAGTCGGTGAGGACCCAGCTGCTGTTGGACGCTATCGCCGAAGCGGAGGGCACCCAGGTCGGTCAGGAGGAGCTGACCGAGCGGATCCTGTTCCAGGCGCAGCGCTACGGCCTGTCGCCGGAGCAGTTCATTCAGCAGGTGCAGCAGGCGGGCCAGCTCGGCGCGGTGTTCGCCGACGTGCGCCGCGGCAAGGCGCTCGCGGGTGTGGTCGGCAAGGTGACCGTCACCGACTCGGCGGGCAACGCGGTGGACACCGCCGAAATGTTCGGTGGCCCTGAGGATTCCGACGAGGGCACGGTCGACGAGGCCACCACCGCGAGCGCCGAATAATTCCGTGGAATGCCGGCGCGATCGGCGCCCGAGGGGTGCACTGATTGCGCTGAGAGCGAAGAAGGGCGGTACCGGGAGTTCGGTGCCGCCCTGCTTCGTTAATGTTTGTGACAAAGCGAACCAGAGATGGCTGTTCGGCAATCAGCAACGAGCCGGCGAGAGAAGGCAGGTATCCGTGACAATCAACCAGGCAGGGGTCATGACAACCGCGACTGCTGGTCTCAACCTCAGTGATTCCGTGTACGAGCGCCTGCTGCGTGAGCGCATCATTTTCCTCGGCACCCAGGTCGACGACGACATCGCGAACAAGCTGTGCGCGCAGATCCTTCTGCTCTCGGCCGAGGATCCCACCAGGGATATTTCGCTCTACATCAACTCGCCGGGCGGTTCGGTGACCGCCGGTATGGCCATCTACGACACGATGCAGTTCGCCGAGTGCGACATCTCCACCTACGGCATGGGGCTGGCCGCTTCGATGGGGCAGTTCCTGCTCACCGCGGGCACCAAGGGCAAGCGCTACGCGCTCCCGCACGCACGGATCATGATGCACCAGCCCTCGGCAGGCATCGGTGGTTCGGCCGCCGACATCGCGATCATGGCGGAGCAGTTCGCGCACACCAAGCGGGAGCTGAACGAGCTGCAGGCGCAGCACACCGGCAAATCCGTGGAGCAGGTCACCGCCGATGCCGACCGCGACCGCTGGTTCACCGCGACCGAAGCGCTCGAATACGGCTTCATCGACCACGTGATCAGCCACGCGAACCAGGCCAACGGCGCCGAGAAGTAACTCCCGGATCACCCACAGGCCGCCCGGATGAACGAATGTCCGTCGGCCGCAGAGACTTTGGAGACGAACATGGCCAATCAGATCGACCCGCGTGCCGGCCTGTCCGGCATCGCACCACAGAGCCCGCAGGCGCGCTACATCCTGCCGTCGTTCATCGAGCACTCGAGCTTCGGCGTCAAGGAGTCCAACCCGTACAACAAGCTGTTCGAGGAGCGCATCATCTTCCTCGGCGTGCAGGTGGACGACGCCTCGGCGAACGACATCATGGCGCAGCTGCTCGTGCTCGAGTCGCTGGACCCTGACCGCGACATCACGATGTACATCAATTCGCCGGGTGGCTCGTTCACCTCTCTGATGGCCATCTACGACACCATGCAGTATGTGCGCGCCGACGTCGCCACGGTGTGCCTCGGCCAGGCGGCCTCCGCCGCAGCCGTGCTGCTCGCCGCTGGCACGCCCGGCAAACGTGCCTGCCTGCCCAATGCCCGGGTGCTGATCCACCAGCCGTCGCTGGAGGGTGGCATCCAGGGGCAGGTGTCGGATCTGGAGATCCAGGCGGCCGAGATCGAGCGGATGCGTCGCCTGATGGAGAGCACCCTCGCGCGGCACACCGGCAAGGATGCCGACACCATCCGCAAGGACACCGACCGGGACAAGATCCTGACGGCCGAGGATGCCAAGGAGTACGGGATCATCGACACGGTGTTCGACTACCGCAAGCTGAGCGCCCAGAAGTAACACTTCGGGACGTCGTTTCCGGGCAATCCCGGGGCGGGTGAATTGCCGATCCCGGCGGCAGTTGACTCGTAAATTGTTCTACAACAGGGAATTCCGGCCGGGAGGTGTGCCACTCGGGCATGTCGTCCGGCCGGACTGCTTTTCGCGGTGTCAGGGGCTCGAAAAAATCCTTCGGACCAGGCGCCGCGGGCAGTCGGTCGGAGCTCGTGTTGGCGGTCTGACGGACAGATCGCATTCCGGTGCCGTGAGAACTCGCACAACCCGCCGGAGAAACATGCTCGAGTTGTCGACCTCCATCCCACACACCGGGTACGGTCAACCTAGGGACCTTTGCTCCCGGTTGACAGCACTGCCTGATGCTCCGGAAAACAGTCGATGTGTATGCGGCTGCTGCGGAGGCGGCGGACAGCTGGCAACCTGGACGGACGGTTGCACGCGGACAAGGAAGTAGGGACCCACGAGATGGCGCGCATCGGAGATGGCGGCGATCTGCTGAAGTGTTCTTTCTGCGGAAAGAGCCAGAAGCAGGTCAAGAAGCTCATTGCGGGACCAGGGGTGTACATCTGCGACGAGTGCATCGATCTCTGCAACGAGATCATCGAGGAGGAGCTCGCCGAGTCCAGCGAGGTCAAGCTCGATGAGCTGCCCAAGCCCGCTGAGATCCGGGACTTCCTGGAGAACTACGTCATCGGGCAGGACACCGCAAAACGCACCCTCGCGGTGGCCGTCTACAACCATTACAAGCGCATTCAGGCCGGCGACAAGAGCCGCGACAGCCGCGGCGAGATCGTCGAGCTGGCCAAGTCGAACATCCTGATGCTCGGTCCCACCGGCTGCGGCAAGACCTACCTGGCCCAAACGTTGGCGAAGATGCTGAACGTGCCGTTCGCCATCGCGGACGCCACCGCGCTCACCGAGGCGGGCTATGTCGGCGAGGACGTCGAGAACATCTTGCTGAAGCTGATTCAGGCCGCGGATTACGATGTCAAGCGCGCCGAGACCGGCATCATCTACATCGATGAGGTCGACAAGATCGCCCGCAAGAGCGAGAACCCCTCGATCACCAGGGACGTTTCCGGCGAGGGTGTGCAGCAGGCGCTGCTGAAGATCCTGGAGGGCACTCAGGCGAGCGTGCCGCCGCAGGGCGGGCGCAAGCACCCGCACCAGGAGTTCATCCAAATCGACACCACCAACGTGCTGTTTATCGTGGCGGGCGCGTTCGCTGGCCTGGAGAAGATCATCTCCGACCGCACCGGTCACCGCGGCATCGGCTTCGGTGCCGAGGTCAGGTCCAAGGCCGAGATCGACACCACCGACCACTTCGCCGAAGTCATGCCGGAGGACCTGATCAAGTTCGGCCTGATCCCCGAGTTCATCGGCCGCCTCCCCGTCGTCGCCTCGGTGACCAACCTGGACAAGGAATCCCTGGTCAAGATTCTCTCCGAGCCGAAGAACGCGCTGGTCAAGCAGTACGTCCGGCTGTTCGAGATGGATGGGGTCGACCTGGAGTTCACCGATGACGCGCTGGAGGCGGTTGCCGACCAGGCGATCCTGCGCGGAACCGGTGCCCGTGGCCTGCGGGCGATCATGGAGGAAGTCCTGCAGCCCGCGATGTACGACATTCCAAGCCGCGACGATGTCGCCAAGGTGGTCGTCAACGCGGACACCGTCAACGACAACGTGCTGCCGACCATCGTGCCGCGCAAGGCGCAGCGGGCGGAGCGCCGGGAGAAGTCGGCGTAATCTCGGGAACTGAGTGTAAAGCCCGGTCTACCGGGTACACCCCTGTGAGGGTTGAGTAAACAGCCTAGCTCCGGCCTCTGTGTGGCCCGGGGCGAATTACTACCGCAGGCAACGTCATCCGGCCGCCGCGGACGACTGGACCGAGGTCCTCATGTCGACAGGTTTCGCCAATCCCTCACATTTCATCCATGCCGCACGCACAGCAGGCCATCCCGCCGAGCGGTTGCAGATTTCTGTCACCGCGCCGAGCGACGTGGTCACGCTGTGCGCCGTCGCCGGTGAGGCCGACTATCACACCGCCGACGTGTTCCGGAGCCGACTGATCGGCTCGCTGAACTCAGCGGGTCCACTGATAGTCGTCGACCTGTCCAAAGTGACGTTCTTCGGCGTCGCCGGGCTGCACGTATTGATCGATGCGCGGTCTTGGGCCGGCCACACCGGTCGCCGTTTGCGCCTGGTCACCGGGCCACGCTGCGTGGACCGACTGCTCGATGTTGCCGGTGAAGTCGCCTGCTTCGAGCGCGTCACGAGCCTTGCCGACGCGGTGCTCAACGCGGCGTGAGGTCGCGCCGATCACTACGATCGGACCATGTTTGGCAACCGGCGTCTGAAGCGCAAGATCGATGCGCTGAACTTCAAGCTCGATCTGATCATGCAGCACCTCAGTATCCAGGATCTGCCTTCGGTCGACCCCATTCGGGCCGCTGCAGCCGTGCCCAGTGGTGATGGCTTGGGCGAGATCGACGCGCTTCTGGCGCAGGGCAAGAAGATTCAGGCCATCAAGCGGTACCGAGAACTGACCGGGTCTGGGCTCAAAGAAGCCAAGGAGGCTGTTGAGCGGCGATACCCGTACTGAGCTAGTGCTTTTCGCGCTGGAAACTGCTCGTCCTGAGTGTGAGATCATGAACTGTGCCTCGGCGCAGTGGCGAACGCCGCCGCCACCAGGTCCGCGGCAGGCGGGCCTGCCAGGGTGCATTCCATCCGACTGTGTTCGCACAACTCCTGGTGCAGCAGTTTGCCGAGCAGGCCGCTTCCTCCGGGCCGCAGCAGCTTCTGGGATAGCGCTGCGTGCGGTGCGATCCCGTCGAAGAACTCCGTCAATGCCGCCGGTGGATGCGCCGGCTCCGGTGTTCCACGCCAGGCGTGCAGGGCCGCCACCGCATCTCGGACAACCTCCGCGCAGGCATCCACCGCCAGTGCCTGCGCATCGGTGTAATGAGGTAGAACGCCGATCGGCTCACACCGGCGCGCCGCACCACGGCAGCGACACTGACCTGTTCGAGCGAACGCTCCCTGCATTCGGCGAGCAGCGCGGCCCGCAACTTCGCCCGAGTCCGCGCCGCTCGTGGATCACCATCGCTCATCCGGCGATCAGGACCGCGGCCAACCCGAGCGCCGCGGGCAGCGCCTGCGCGAGCAGAATCCGCCGATTCGCCGTGATCGCCCCGTAAACCCCCGCGATCAGCACGCACACCAGGAAGAACACTGTCACCTGAAATCCGACAGGGTCATCCGCCACCAGCCCCCACACCAGCCCGGCCGCCAGAAATCCGTTGTACAGCCCCTGATTCGCCGCCAGGGGTTTTGTCGCCACCGCCATCTCCGCATCGAACCCCGACAGCTGTCGCCCCGGCGCCCGATCCCACAAGAACATCTCCAACACCATGAAGTACGCCTGCAACGCCGCCATCAATCCAACCAGCACGCCCGCCGCAACCACCATCGAACGGCTCCTTCCGTCAGATTTTCTGAACAGCTGTCCATAAATTATGGACAGCTGTCAAGAAACCTCGCTCCGGCTCGCGGTGTCGGCGGCATGCTAGCGGTGCGAACCGTGGACCAACTGGATGTCGGCGTCCGACGCCGTCCACTGCGGTGCGACACCGCCGGCTTCCGGACGGTCGTCGGAGTCGTCGAGGATCGCCTGCGGCTCCGGTAGCGGGTCGTGCGAATTCGGATCGGGCAGACTTCGGACCTGCTCGGTGGCGAAGGTAATGGCACGGCCGTAGCGGGCGCTGGCGGCATCGTGGATGAGCAGCGCGACGCCGATCATCACCGGTGCCACTCCGTGCATAGAGGCGTCGAACCACCGCCCGGCACTCATATACGGGTAGGTGTTCAGACCGACCGTCAGTGCCAGTAGCGCGACTTCGGCGGCCGCGACCTGGCTGCGGTTGTCCAGCACACCCCATTCGGTGACCTTGTTGGTGCCGATCATGATGATGATCAGCGACACACTGATCATCGCCTCGAGCAGATAGCTGAACCAGTACAGCGGATCGTCCGGCCCGCCAGGCGCGATGTTGTGCTGGACGTTGACCGCCGACCACAGCATGCCCGCGGCGACCACGCCTGCCAGCGCGCCGAGCGACCACGATCGGTGCCGGTACAGGGAGGCCAGCCTGGCGTGCGGGCTGGACTCGCGCCGCTGTGCGGCAATGGCTTTGCGTGCCAGCAGGAGATCTCTGATGTCCGCCTTCTCGATGGCCTCCGAGGTGTGCCGCGCGCGGTCGGACGCCTCGGCGGCGGCCTCGGCTTGCTTCCAGCGCTGCTCCCGATTCTGGGTCCGGATCCGTTCGGCGAGTTCGCGTTCGGCGTTCAGTTCTTCCTCCGACAGCGCGCCGGTCAGCGCCGGATCGAACTGGTACGCGAGGCGGCCGCGGGCCTTCTCGACCCGCGTCGCCAGCCGCGCGACGTCGTCGTCGAGGGGATGTTCGTCGAGCATGCGGCTCCAAACGGTTGGGCGGAGGGGAACTCGAGAAACCGTAGACGCCGACACGGACCCCGTTCATCGAACGCGCAACAATAACTCGCTGACCGGATGCGGACCGGCGGCGTCAACACCTCCTATTCTTAGTCCATTCCCGGCCGGAGCGACAGCCCGGAGGCAGACCTGGGCCGAAGTGCCAGGTCGGCCACTGTCTTTCAGGCGGAGTCGTCCGGCCGAGACTGCTCATCCCAGGGCACTCGACACGAATCCGTGCTGAACCCCTGCGCGGTGATGCCGAGCGCGGAGTTGAACCGGGCGCGCGAATTCTCCAGCGAGATCTGGTAACTGAGCTCCACCACGCCCGCCCGGCCGAAGCGTCGCTCGAGATCGGCGACCTGCTCGTCGGTGACGGCGGTCGGGGTGGCGGTCATCGCGTCGGCGTAGGCGATGGCGGCGCGCTCGTCGTCGGAGTACAGCGGCGATGTCGCGTAGTCGGCGATGTGTTCGAGCCGCTCGACATCGAGCTCGCCGAGGCGCATGACCATGGCGCCGAAGTCGACGCACCAGGAGCAGCCGACGGTCCACGCGGTGCGGTAGACGGCGATCTCGCGGATGACGGCGGGCAGGACGGTGCTGGCCTTCTCCGCCGCGACCTCGTGGACCGCGCTGGCGGCGAGCAGTTTCGGATGGTTGGCGGTGACCGCGAAGGGCTCGGGCACTTCGCGGAACCGGCGCTTGGCGATCCGATACAGCAGCTTGGTCGCTGGTCCGGCCTGCTGCGGGGTGACGGCGGCGATACGGGTGGCACCCATGTCGATCTCCTTCGATCAGCGGATGTGGTTCCTACTTCTCGGACGAGAGACCGCGACGGAATGTGATGGGACCGCGGTGTGACCTGGCGCACCAGCGCCCCACAGCGGGCTACTCGGGCTCGACCCGCATGTCCTCCTGGCTCCAGTAGGCGCGCATCCCGGTGATTCGGCCTTCCTCGTCGAACTCCATCACGTCGATCGGTGACAGGACGAAGCGCTGTCCACCGACCTTGGTGACGATGGTAAACGGGAACGCCGCCTGGTTGCCCGCGATCCGCACGTCCTCGGGCCGCAGCTCGGTTTCGCGGTCCAGCGCGGCGATCACCCCGTAGAACTCGCGGATGGCGTCGTGACCGCGCTTGACCGGGGTGCCGACCGGGTCCTCCACCACCGCGTCGGGCGCGTACAGCTTGACGATGTCCTCGGTCGGACCCGAGCCGACCAGCTCGACGTACTGCTCGACCACATCGCGGATCTGCTTGGCCACGGACCCTCCTCCGAATTGAAACACGTTCTAATTCAGTAGCCTAGCAGGGCCCGCACGTCCGTGGTCGAGGCTCGATCCCGCCCGCGTCGTCCAGCACGACGACCCGGACACCGGTCGCGAGCAGTGCGGTCGCCGACAGTCCGAACAGGGTGCGGAAGGCGTCACTGAAATGGGAGGGACTGGCGAACCCGGCGTCCGCGGACGCGCTGGTCAGGCTTGCTCCCCCGGCGATCGCCCGGCCGGCGCCGAGCATTCTGGCCCAGAGTCGATACCGCCGGAACGAGGTCCCGGCCTGCGACGAGAACAGATGCAGGAATCGGGATTCCGACAGGTGCGCTGCCGCGGCGAACCGGTCGGCGGTGATTTCGCGGGCGGGATATGCGAGGAGAGTAGCCATCGCCTCCCGGACGCGGTCATCCATCGGCGGACGCGGTGCCGCGCCGACGAGATCCGCCAGCGCCCGAGGGTCGGGCGGGTCCTGGCCCGCAGCTTCCGCGAGCCTGGTCTCACCCCGGTGCGAGAACCCGAAATCATTGTCCCACAGCGCCATTTGCGCGCGGCATGCGCGCGCTCGACGTGATCCGGGATCGAGATAGCAGAACATCATGCTGTCGCCGTCCGCGACGACCCGATGCACCGTTCGTGGTGGGATCAGCGCGCTGCGCACCGAGCGCGCGGTTCGGTCCGACTCGAGCGTGAACGGAGCGTCCACGCCGATGGTCAGGCAGTCCACCGCAGTCGAATGGGCATCGAGGCGCAGCGACGGTCCGCGATAGATGGCCTGCCCGGCCCACAGCCACAGGGCTGCGGGCCGGTGCGCCTCCTGCGGAATGTTCATGCTCGCCATGCTGACACGGACGAGGCGCGGCGAGGAGGGCGATTGTTCTGCTGTCGCGCCTGCGCTCGTGGGACACGGTGACGATCGGTCAGCCGATCGCGCCCGATGTAGGGGATCGTCGTTGATCCCCCTGGTTCGCCGTTGAACCTTGATCCCGCGTTGGAGCCGCCGTTCATCCTGTCGTGGAAAACGTCGCCGGTGTTACCGCACCGCGGCGGCCTCTTCGGTGTAGTCGCCGTACCGGGGCGCGCCCGCGTTGCGGTATGTGCCGATGACGACGCCGCTGCTGGTTGGGCGGGAATCCGTGAGCCGGAGGCCGGTGGGTTGGACGTCGGCGGTGAACAGCCGCTTTCCGGTGCCGAGCAGCACTGGGAAGGTCAGCAGGTACAAGGTGTCGACCAGGCCGTTCGCCAGCAGGCTGTGTGCCAGGTTCCCGCTGCCGTGCACCTGGAGTTCGCGGCCGGGACGTGCTTTCAGCGCGGCCACCTCGGTGATCAGATCGCCGCGCAGCAGTTCGGTGCCTGCCCAGTGGGCGCGGGTCAGCGTCCTGGTCGCGACGTACTTGGGCAGCGCGTTGAGCTTCGAGGCGACCGGGTTGACCGGATCGGTGATGTTCGGCCAGTAGCCCGCGAAGATCTCGTAGGTGCGCCGTCCGAGCAGGAACGCGTCGACCCGGCCGAACACCTCGTCCATGAACGCGCCGAAATCCGCGTCGCCGAACGGCACGGACCATCCGCCGTGGGTGAATCCGCCGCTGGGATCCTCTTGCGGCCCACCGGGTGCTTGGTAGATGCCGTCGAGGGTGACGAACTGGGTGAGAGACAGCTCCATGACGTGGTATTCCTTTCGTCCACTTCGGCCGCCGAACGTGGGCCGGTTACCTGTTCGGACGGCGTAGACCCGGATAAGTCATCGCTATTTCCGCCGTTGCGGCCCCGGTGTGTCGACCTTGCGCTCTCGGCGGCGTGATGTTTACTCGGTCCGGTCAACCGGATGTTCGAGTGAGTGGAAGCGGAGGAGACATGGCACTGCCTACCATGACCGCAGAGCAGCGCACCGAGGCGTTGGCCAAGGCGGCTGCGGTCCGCAAGGCACGCTCCGAACTGATCGGCAAGGTGAAGGAGGGCAAGGTTTCGGTTGCCGACCTGCTGAAGAAGGCCGACTCCGACGAACTGGTCAAGAAGACCAAGGTCGCCGCCGTGATCAAGGCCCTGCCCGGGGTGGGGCCGGTGAAGGCGGCGAAGCTGATGGACCAGGCGGAGATCCCCGAGGACCGCCGGATCGGCGGTCTCGGCGCGCGCCAGCGTGCGGCGCTGCTCGAGGCGCTGAAGGACTGACGGGCGCGGCAAGGTTCGCCGGACCAGGGAACGAACGCTCACGTCGGCGGCACGCGGCGCGGGCGCTCGTTCAGGAGTTCAGGAAGAACGCGGCGTCGTATCGCAGCCGCACCGGATCACGCCCGTGGTGACGACCACCGCCCACGGGCGTCCCGGACGAGAGTTTCCCGCACCGAACGGCAGGACCGTCCGCGGTGTCGGTCAGCGGGACGCGCGCGGACGGCGGCGCGGGAAACGGACATCGATCGGACGCGGGTCCGACAGCGGAATATCGCCGCGCGGCGGAGCGAAGACGCAGACCAGTCCGCCGGCAATGAGCAGGAATGCGGCGATCAGACTGATCGTGTAACCGGCGGTGCCCAGCCCGTCGGGCCGGTGGAAGGCGTGATAGACGAAATGCGGGAGGCCGAAGGTCAGCCAACCGACGCCCGCGATCCGGGCGGCGGCGGTGCCGTCTACGACGAGAGCGGCGACCGTGACGGCGGTGAGCGCCAAGAAGAATGCCCCGACATCGGCCGTCAGATGATGGTTGTAGGGGCCGTCGACCGCTACCCACTGCGCGCCGAACCCGGGGAAGCTGGTGTACCAGGAGTGCGGCGCCAGCATGGCCCAGAGTCCGATGATCCCGCCTTGGACGGCCAAGACGACCAGAACGGTCCGCGTCATCAGCAAGCGGCGACGATACCGCTCGAATCGCATGCGTACCCGCAGGCCCTCGCCGGTCCCCTGTACCGAGATCCGCATCGGTCGCTCCGTTCTCGCCGGCCGTATTTCCGACTCCGTCCAGCCACGCTAAGGCGGACAATCCGGTGCAGGCAATAGTGAGTCACGCCAACAGTGCTGCGGCTCCCGGTTCGGCACAGACCCGCTCGGGGCGGCTGTAGACGTTCATGGTGTCCCCGCGTAAAAAACCGACCAGCGTGAGCCCCGCCTCGGCGGCCAAGTCGACCGCGAGCGAACTCGGCGCCGACACCGCGCCGAGCATCGGGATACCCGCCATGACGGCCTTCTGTACCAGCTCGAATGATGCGCGCCCGCTGACGATGAGCACCAGATCGTGTGCGGGAATGCGGTTCTCGCGCAATGCCCAGCCGATCACCTTGTCCACCGCGTTGTGCCTGCCGATGTCCTCGCGCACCGCGAGTGCCGCGCCGTCGACGGTGAACAGGCCGGCGGCGTGCAGACCGCCGGTGGCGTCGAACACCGACTGTCGGCCGCGCAGCGTATCCGGCATGGCGGCCAGTGCCCGGCTGTCCACCGCCGGACCGTCCGCGGGCAGCGGGAACCGGGTGTGGGTGCGCACCTCGTCCAGAGCGGACTTGCCGCACAGGCCGCATGCGCCGGTGGTCAGGAATGCGCGGGTCCGGACGGGGGCTGGGGTGCGCAGCGTGATGTCGAGAACGTTGTAGGTGTTGCTGCCCTTTTCGTCGGTGCCCGCGCAATATCGCGCGGCCATGATCACTTCGGCGGCGTCGATCACGCCCTCACTCAGCAGGAATCCGTGCACCAGGTCGACGTCGTTGCCCGGGGTGCGCATGGTGACCATCAACGACTGGCCGCCGATACGGATTTCGAGGGGTTCCTCGACGGCGAGGGTGTCGGGCCGCTGGATCTCGCCGGAGGGGGAGATCCGGCGCATGCGGCGGCGGGCGGTGACCCGGCTCATGGCCGCGCCTCGCTGCCGTTCGGCCCTGTCTTCCACCGAAGTGCCGTGTCGAGGATCGGCTCGTTCATGCTGCGCTCGGTTCGAATCGGATGGTGACCGCTTTGGACACCGGCGTATTCGAGCGTGCCGCGACATGATCCAGTGGCACGAGCGGGTTGGTCTCGGGGTAGTAGGCGGCGGCATTGCCGCGCGGGGTGGGGTAGGAGACGAGGCGGAATCCTTCGACGCGGCGCTCGGTGCCGTCGGTCCATTCGGAGACCACATCCACCAGGTCGCCGTCGGCGAAACCGAATTCGGTGATGTCATCCGGGTGCACCAGCACCACCTTGCGGCCGCCGTGCACGCCGCGGTAGCGGTCGTCGAGGCCGTAGATGGTGGTGTTGTACTGGTCGTGGCTGCGCAGTGTTTGGAGGATGAGCCTGCCCTCGGGCACCGGTAGCCAGGTCAGTTCGTTGATCGCGAAGTTGGCTTTGCCGGTGGCGGTGCGGAACTCGCGGTTGTCGCGCGGTGGATGCGGAAGTCGGAAACCGTTGCGCTGCCTGACCTTCGCGTTGTAATCCGCGCACCCGGGCACGACCCGGGAGATCGCGTCGCGAATGGCGTCGTAGTCGCGGGCGAACCGCGCCCATGGCACCGGATGGTCCGCGCCGAACAGTGCCCGCGCCAGCTCGCAGACGATCGCTACCTCGCTGCGCAGCTCGTCGCCGACCGGCTTCAATCGTCCGGTGGACAGGTGCACCATCGACATCGAATCTTCCACCGAAACCTGCTGTTTCACGCCGTCGCGCAGGTCTTCGTCGGTGCGGCCGAGGGTGGGCAGGATCAAGGCGGTCCGTCCGTGCACGACATGGCTGCGGTTGAGCTTGGTGGAGACCTGCACCGTGAGCGCGCAGCCGCGCAGCGCGGCCTCGGTCACCGCGGTGTCCGGGGTGGCGGAGACGAAGTTGCCGCCCATGCCGAAGAACACCTTCGCTCGGCCCTCCCGCATGGCGCGGATGGCCTCGACCGTGTCGAAGCCGTGCGCACGCGGGCTCGTGATGCCGAATTCGCGGTCCAGCGCGTCGAGGAACTCCTCGGGCATCTGCTCCCAGATACCCATGGTGCGGTCACCCTGGACGTTCGAGTGGCCGCGCACGGGGCAGACGCCGGCGCCCGGTTTACCGATCATCCCGCGCAGTAACAGCAGGTTGGTGGCCTCTTCGATGGTCGCGACGGCATGCGGCTGCTGGGTCAAGCCCATGGCCCAGCAAATGATGATGTTGTTCGACCGCGCGAACAGCTCGGCGGTGCGGTCGAGTTCCTCCCGGCTCAGGCCGGTCGCTGCCAGTACGGTGGCGAAATCGACGGCTCGCACGTTCTTTTCGTACTCGGTGAATCCGGCGCAGTGGGCGTCGACGAACTCCCGGTCGACCACCGTTCCCGGCGCGCGATCCTCGGCTTCGAACAGCAGGCGCCCGAGCGCTTGGAACAAGGCCAGGTCGCCACCGAGGCGGATCTGCAGAAAGTCGTCGGCGATCGCGACGCCGCTGGTGACACCCTTGACC
The DNA here is from genome assembly GCF_052114905.1 of Nocardia sp. 2TAF39. Classification (NCBI taxonomy): domain Bacteria; kingdom Bacillati; phylum Actinomycetota; class Actinomycetes; order Mycobacteriales; family Nocardiaceae; genus Nocardia; species Nocardia sp. 2TAF39. The sequence goes on along the minus strand of NZ_JBFRFQ010000055.1, from coordinate 19,430 downwards.
GTCTGCGGGTCGCGGAAGCCGAGCAGCCCGGTCTCCGGCAACGGGTTCACGGCGATGATCCGTGCGCCCTTCGTCTTCGCGCCTGCCAGTGCGCTGAGCATGCGCGGATGGTTGGTGCCCGGGTTCTGGCCGGCGACGATGATCAGGTCCGCGGCCTCGAAGTCGTCGATCGAGACCGAGCCCTTGCCGATCCCGATCGAGCTCGACAGTGCGGCGCCGGAGGACTCGTGGCACATATTCGAGCAGTCCGGCAGGTTATTGGTGCCGAAGCCGCGCACCAGCAACTGGTAGAGGAACGCGGTTTCATTGCTGGTGCGGCCGGAGGTGTAGAACACGGCTTCGTCCGGAGCGGCCAGGGCGTGCAACTGATCCGCGATCATGCGGTAGGCGTCGTCCCAGGCGATGGGGGAGTAGTGGGTGTCGCCGGGCCGCAGCACCATCGGATGCGTGAGTCTGCCCTGCTGGCCGAGCCAGTACCCGGATTTGTCGCTCAGCTCCTCGATCGAGTGCGAGGCGAAGAACTCCGGACCGACCGTGCGCAGGGTCGCCTCCTCGGCGACCGCTTTCGCGCCGTTCTCGCAGAACTCGGCGGGCCTGCGATGGCCGGTCGGCTCCGGCCAGGCGCAGCCGGGACAGTCGAAGCCATGCACCTGGTTGACGCGGGCGAGGGTGCGGGCAGTGCGAATCACGCCCATCTCCTCGACCGAGCGCTTCAGCGCCACCGCCACGGCGGTGAGGCCGGCGGCCTGCTCCTCGGGCGGAGTCACCGTCAGCTCGGACTCGTCGATATCCCGGATCGGCCCGTTTCGGTGCATGACGTCATTGTCCTCTCCACACGGTCCGCGTCGGTACGGGACCGGCTTCTCGCATGGTATGCACACCGCGGCGCGGTGAGTGCCGCGCGCTGCTCGCGGTCGGTGTCGTGGGGATTCTGCCCAGCCGCCCGGTGCGCCGTCGGTCCGGCCGCACGGGCCGCGGCGGCGGTGCCGACCACACAGCGAAGCGGCAAGCGCCGCTACTACCTTATCGCCTCCATCGGGTCCGAGACGGCTGCTCAGCCTCGCCGCCGCGCGCCCGCGATGTCGGCGCCACCTGTGCAAGGGCCGTCGCCGCGATAGGTGAGGACGCGCTCGCTGATGCGGACGCGCCAGCCGGGCAGGAGTTCGGTGGGGGCCGTGCCGATTCGGGTCCACTGATCGGTGCCGGGGGCAGCGATGAAGGTGCCCGAGGTGGCGGCGCCGTCACGCACGTAGACCTTGCCGCCGTCGACCGACACATAGGCGTGGACGCGAGAGACGCGGCGGTCCCGCTGGATGACGATCGGATCGGCGGTCGCCGCGCGGACCGACTCGTCCACCTGCGGACCGCGCCCGATGACGTAATGGCGGTCCAGCGGATACGCTGCGCCGTCCGCCGAGACCAGCGCACCGACGGCAGCGTCCCCGGGCATGGCGGACGGACGAATGACCCGTGTTCCGCCGTTCTCCAGTGCGGCCTTGCGCAGCGCGACCGGCTCGGGGCGCGCCTGTGCCGCGGGCTGCACCTGGGACCAGGCGAGCGGCCGGTCCGCTGCGGGCCGGGGTGGGCGTGGCTTGGCCGGCGGGCGCGCCGATTCGGTCGGCGGGGCGGGAACCGGCACGACGGCGTCGGAAGCGCCGGTCGGCTCGGGCATCGCGCCGAACCCCGACGCGGCCGTGGGTTCGGGCTCGGGCTGCGAACCGGCGGCGCGCTCGGGTGGCGACGTATTCGCGGTGGCCTCGGTGGCCTTCCCGGCCCGCCGCACCGCGGCGTGCAGGACGAAGCCGCCGCCGGGAACCGCACCCGCGCGTAGATCGGTGCGCGGCCGTGGGGTCAGCGGTGCGCCGGTATCCGCGCCGATCGCGATGCGCCGCGCCGGCTCGCGCACAATCTCGTCCACCCAGGTGAAAGCCCGTGCGCCGGCCAGGCGGCGGGTGCCCTCAGCGCCCTGGATCTCGGCGGTCACCGGTCCGCGCAACAGGATCAGCATTCCGTCCGCCGTCGGCGCGACGACACCGAACGGCGGCGGCTGCGAGCTGCCGCCGAAGATCGCCGCGGCCAGGCGCGTGGCCAGCGCCGCACCAGGGTGTTCCTCGTCGGCGACGGCCTCGATGATGCCGAGTATTCGATCTGTAGAGGCGGTTTCGCCACCCAGGTAGGCGACAACCGCACCGAAGCGGGCGACCAATCCGTCGCCTGGTGCGATACCTACGGTGGACGGATTTCTGCGCACCCGCGCCCTCCTTCCCGGCGCAACTACCGGCATACCGAAGCCAGCATAGAGCGTCCACGCCGTGCGAACTCCGGCCTCGACGCACTCCGCGGCGGGGTCCGTGTTTCTCCCACGTTGCGGTCCAGTGGTCGAAATCCTCGCTGTCATGCACCTTCTCGCTACCTGGCTCGACCGTGGTGAGCTGGTCTTTGTGGTCTTCGACCCATCTGAGCGCTGTCCAGCGTGTTCATTCGCGACTGTGGCATAGGTCTCGGCAACGAGCCTCGGTGTAGCTTGGCAGCGGTGTTCGACACGAACGACGTTCGTGTCAAACGATGTTCGTCACGAGCTATGCTCGGATCATGAGCGCAGCAGCTGTCAGCCGCCGAGCCCGCCCGGCCAAAGCTCCGCTGAGCCGCGAAGTGATCATCGAGACCGGCCTGCGCATCCTGGACCGGGACGGCGCGGCGGCGCTCACCATGCGCCGCGTCGCGCAGGACCTGGATACCGGTGCTGCCTCGCTGTACGTCTACGTCGCCAATCGCGACGATCTGATGGGCGCCATGCTCGACCACGTGCTGGGCACCGTTCCGGAATCGGTCGGGGCGACCTGGCGCGATCGGCTCACCGCGTTGGTCGAGTCGACTGTCGAGGCGATGAGCCGCCACGAGGGGCTGGCCCTTGTCGCGCTCGGTGCGATTCCGGCCAGCCCGAACGCGCTGCGCCTGGTGGAGCGGATGCTGGTGCTGCTCGCCGAGGCGGGACTGGACGAGCGCACAAGTTCCTGGGCGGTGGACCTGATCTACCTACACATCACTGCGGCGGCCGCCGAGCAGAGCGCCCATAACACCAAGGACGGCACTGAGCAGGACTACGTTGCCGCTGTCGAGCAGCACTTCGCCCAACTGCCTGCCGACCGGTATCCGACGATTGTGGCCATGCGCGACACCATGCTGGCAGGCAACGGAGACGCGCGCGCGGCGTGGGCGATGCGGGTACTGGTCAACGGCATTCTCGCCACGCCGGCCGACCGATAGTGCTGATCGTTCGCTAACGGGAGATTGGCCCCGCGTCGGTCCGGAACGGAGTGGTTACCCACGTTTGCGGCGGAAGGCGTCGACACCGTTGCGCTGGACCATCGAATATGCCGTTCGCCACCGCGAGCGCTGGGGTGCAGGCTCGGCGCCCGCCGCCATGCGGTGCAACTGATCGGTGTGCCACTGCAGATCCACCGCTCCGGCGAGCGAGCGAACGGTGCGCGAGCGTGAGATCGGATCTGTGCGTACCCGTGACACCCAAGCGCTGGGCAGCTGCTTGTGCCCGGCGAGTAAGGCCCGGCCTGCGTCCGGGAACAGGCATGCCGGTCGCCCGAGGCCGATAATGTCGCAGTCACCCGTTTCCAACGCCGCCACGATGGCCGCGCGCGACCGAAATCCGCCGGTGACCGCGAGGGGAGTGGCGGCGGCGATGGCGCGGACGGTGTGGGCGTACTCCAGGAAGTAGGCCTCACGCTGCTGGGCGCTCCCAAGGCGATCGGTGGGGCGGCCCATCATCGCCAGCGACTCGAAGCTGCCGCCGCTGATTTCGAGCAGGTCGATCCGCTCGGTCGCCAGTCGGGCCACGACATCGCTGGATTCGTCCTCGGTGAAGCCTCCGCGTTGAAAGTCGGCGGAGTTGAGTTTCACCGAGACCGCGAACTGTGGGCCTACGGTGGTGCGGACCCGCCGCACGATCTCGAGCAGGAACCGCGCCCGCCGGGTGGGGTCACCGCCCCAGTCGTCGTCGCGGTGATTCGCCAGAGGCGACAGAAACTGCGATACCAGGTACCCGTGTGCGGCATGGATCTGGACCCCGTCGAAACCGGCTTTCTCGGCGATCTGCGCTGTTGTCGCGAACCGGTCGATGATGTCGTGGATGTCGGGCTCGGTGAGTGCGGTGGGAACCCGGAATCCGGGGATGTCGGCAGCTATCGCCGACGGGGCCACCGGCGCTTGTCGATTGACAACCGGATTGGCTTGGCGACCAGGGTGGCAGAGCTGCATCCAGATCGGCGACCCGCCGGCATGCGCTGTCTCGGCCCATTGCGTCAGTGTGACCAGGTCCCGTTCGTCGTCGACCACGATATTGCCCGGCTCGCCCAGTTGCGCACGATCGATCATGACATTGCCGGTGAGCAGCAGGCCGAATCCGCCTTCGCTCCAACGACGGTAGAGCCGCAGGATCCGTTGGTCGGGACTTTGTCCCAGGTCGCCGAGAACCTCGCTCAGCGCGGCTTTCATCACCCGGTTGGGCAGTACCTGGCCGCAGGGAAGAGGCAAGGGATCGGACAAAATCATCTGCGAACTTTAGCTGTCGGAGTCGGTACCCGTCCTCCTCGAACAGGTTGCACCCGTGCCCGTCGAGCGGCGTTGGATCGAATGCGATCCATTCGGAATACGTGCACACTGACGTCCTGAGATGAGGAGGAAGTCGTGTCCGATCCTGCCATAGCTGTTGTCCCGGGTGGTCTTCCGCTGTTGGGGCACGCGTTACAGTTCCGGAAAGACCCGCTGGGTTTCTTCGGGTCCCTTCGTGAGTACGGGGATATCGTCCAGGTCAAGCTGGGGCCGCAGCGGGTGTATGTGATCAACTCCGCGACGCTGGCCCATGAGATGTTGGTCGACAAGCCGCGCAAGTTCGACAAGGGCGCGTCCATCGAAATTACCCGTGACCTGGTGGGTTACGGTCTGGCCAGCTCCGAGGGCGCGATGCATCGCAGCCACCGGCGACTGATGCAGCCGGTGTTCCGCCGTGAACGAATCGTCGAGTACGCGCAGATCATGCGGGAGCAGATCGTCGAACAGATCGGAACGTGGCGAGAGGGGCAGGTTCTCGACGTCCGGCAGGAGATGGCCGCGTTGAGTTTCGCGGTCGCCGCCAAGACGCTGGTGCGCTCCCACCACGGCAAGGAACTGGAGCAGGAAATGCGGCTGAACATGCCGCGCATATTCGAACTGTTGTACCAGCGGATGATCGCGCCGCTTCCGGTGTTGAACAGGCTGCCGTTGGCACGCAACCGGGAATATACGTCGTACCTGGCCCGGCTGCATCCGATAATCGACAAGCTCATCGTCGAATACCGCGCCGAGGGCAACAGCCGTAACGACCTGCTGGCGTTGTTGATCGAGGCACGGGATTCCGAAACCGCAGGTGGGCTGTCCGACGAGGAGATCCACGACCAGATCATCACGATCATGGTGGCCGGGTCCGAGACCAACTCGGCCACACTGACCTGGGTGTTCTACCTGTTGAGCAAGCATCCGGAGGTGGAGCGGCGGCTCCACGAGGAGGTAGATCGGGTGCTCGGCGATAGGCCCGCGGACTATGCGGATGTCCCGAACCTCGTCTATACCGCGCAGGTGATCAGTGAGGCATTACGGTGCTACCCGCCCGCGTGGATACTCACCCGGCGGGCCAACGAAGATCTCGAACTCGGCGGTCACACGATCCCGAACGGATCGTCGGTCATGCTCTGTTCATATGCGGTGCAACGTGATCCGAGAAGTTTCGCCGACCCCGACACGTTCGATCCGGACCGGTGGTCTCCGCAGCGGGTCGGAGAGATCCCGCACAAAGCCATGTTGCACTTCGGTGCCGGTCCCCGGCGCTGCATCGGTGACGTGTTCGCTGTCGTGGAAGCCACCCTGGCGGTGTCGACGATCGCCGCCCGCTGGCGGCTGCGCCCCGATCCGGGTGCGACGACGGCCTTGGAAACGGTTGTCGCAGCAACTCTGATCCCACGCAGTCTGTTGCTGACCGCGGAAAAGAGACGTTGATGGTGGGCGGCATCCTGCCCGGCACGGCTTCCACTGCCGTCGCGGACGCCTCGACCGGCCGCGCTGACCGAACCGCACAAATATTCAGCCGAACCGAATCCTCCCCATATTGGGAAACCATCCGGTCCGCATCGTCCATACACTCCTCCACAATGCACGGCCTCCACCGAAGGACTGGGGCCGGAGGTCGGCCGCCCCCGAAGTCCTCGGGTCGGCCCGATAGGAGAGGCACAGATGACTGCCGTCGAGAATGACACACAGGTGAGCGAGTTCGTGCGCGGCGACTCCGAACGGCTGGAAACGGATCTTCGGGTATTCCTGTCCGAACTGACGGTCTCGGCGTCGAAAGTGGCCGGCGCGGCCTACGGGCCGCGGGAGCTGGACACCGCACTGCGGCAGTCGTTTCACGACCCGATCACCGACGCGCTCGGCTCGAAGGTGGGGCAGGAGGCCCTGCGACCGGCAGGCGGTCCCGGCTTCCGGCCATCGATCGTGTACTGGGTCTTCCGCAACTACCGGGGCTTCGCCAGCACCGGCGAGGCGGCGGCCGACTTGGCGGTCATCCGCCGGGTGGCGGTCGCGGTCCGAATTCTGTTGAAGGCCGCGGTCGTTCTCGACGACATCGAGGACGGTAGTGCGGTGCGATACGGCGAGCCCGCACTGCATGCCACCCACGGGGTTCCGCTTGCCCTCAACACCGGAGCCTGGATGGTGCTCGCCGCGCTGCGCCACGTGGAAACACCCGCCGTCGTGAACTACCTCGTGCAGACCGTCGAGAACGGCTTCATCGGTCAGGCGATAGATATGTCCACCCGGCTGGCCGAGGTCCGGCGCGACATCGTCGCGGCCGAGGTGAACGATCGGGTGAAGTTCTGGGAGTCGGTCGCGACGCTGAAGACCTCGACGCTGTTCCGGATGCCACTGAACGCGGCCGCGACCGCGTTGCGGGTGCCGGACGACGAACTGACGGTACTCGATGACGCGATGCGGCAGCTGGGCTTGGCGAGCCAGATCTTCAACGACCTCACCGATTTCGTGCCCGAGTTCGGCGGGGCCAACACGTACGAGGATTTCGACGGGCTCACCAATCGGGTATGCCTCGAACTGCTCGGCGCCGAACCCACGTTGCCCGAGTTCGGCACCGACATGGTCGGCGACCGGTTGAAGACGTTCACGCTCGGTCACCCCGAGCTCCGCGAGACGATCGTCGAGCTCGCCGCCCAGGCGGTCGAGCTCAAGGAAGACGCCAAGAGCCGGATTCACCAACTGTGCCGGTCGACAGACAGCGCAACGTATTTCGACATGACGATCGATCGCAAGGGTCACGTGATGGATCGGCTGTATGCCGCGGTTCGCGCATGATCATGCAGCGGCTTCGCGCCGAAACCCGGGCATGGCATGACGCACTGGAAGCAACGCCTTTCAGTCTCGAACTTTTGAACCGGTCACTGTTACTCGGCCGATATGTGGGTCAGCTGAGGGCTTACCGGATCATCCTCGACGCTCTGGAGACCGGGCTGGCTGGTTCGGACGACCCGATCGTGGCCGCGGTGTGGCGCTCCGACCTCGCGAAAGTGCCTTTGTTGGAACAGGATCTGGAGTTCTTCGATGCCGTGCCCGCCGATGACATGGCGGCCACGGCACTCACCGTGGCGGACCGGTTCGCGGCGGTGATCTCCGAGCGTATGGCGAAAGACCCCGTCTCGTTGTTGGGGTTCCTGTACGTCATGGAAGGTTCCACGATGGGCGGATTGGAGCTCACGCCACATGTCCGCGCGACATTCGGACTGGCCGACGGTCGTGGGCTCACCTACTACGGCAGCGGTGACCGGCAGCGCTGGACAGCCTTCGCCGCTCGGATGGATGAGGCTGTTGTCGACGAGCCCCTGCAGCAACTGGTGCTGGCGGCGGCGGACAAGGGCTACCGGGCGATAGCGGACACGCTCGCCGCACTGTCTCGTCCGGATCACGAAGACTCGACGCCTGGGGAGTAGCGCCGATCGATACCCTGAGCCTGATTACTTCGGCGGGCGGGTCTCCAGGTCTTTCGTAGATGCGCCGAGATGTCGCTCCCTGAGCAGGATCGGTTGTGACGCTCTTGGTCACCGGATCGACTTCGGTCGCGCGCAGTACGTCATCGCTGAGCTGTGTATCGGTCCTATGCGCGCCAAGGACTTCGGACCTACTCGTGTAGATGTGGATCCCGGCCAGGATCTGGTCCAGGTGCCCGGAGCTCGACATCGGCTGCCCCAGCGTCTTTGGTGTGGCTCGAACGCCCCGGGCTGACTTCCTTTCTTCCCCGAATTGGGAACGATAGGGACTCGGCGGCTGCGGTATAGCGGTCATCATGTTCGCGGCAGCGATCGGCGGCACGGTGAGGGAGTCGGCATGGTGGACCGAAGTGAGCCGGCCGTGCCCAGACTGACCAGGGATCAGCGATGGTCGGTGGCGGCGGCTCAGCTCGGCTGGACGGTCGATGCCCTCGATTATTTCGTCATCGTTTTCATTTATCCCGCCGTTGCGGAAACATTTCGTCTCGGCCTGGTCGACGTTGCTTTCCTGGCGACGGCTACTCTGATCATGAGGCCGGTCGGTGCATCAATTTTCGGCCTGTGGGCCGACCGAATGGGGCGAAGTATACCCTTGCTGGCGAATGCGGCATTCTATTCCGTCGCGGGATTGCTGTGTGCATTTGCCCCGAACTTTACTGTGCTGGTCGTGCTACGCCTGCTGTACGGTATCGGCATGGGGGCCGAGTGGGGCCTCGGGGCGGCACTGACGATGGAGAAGGTTCCGGTCGGACGTCGCGGATTCTTCTCCAGTCTCATACAGCAAGGCGAGCCGTGTGGATATCTGTTGGCATCGATGGCGTCGCTGCTGGTGATGAACCTGTGTGGACTGTCGTGGCGCTGGATGTTCGTCGTCACCACTATTCCGGCACTAATTGGTCTGGTAATTCGGGTGCAAATCACCGAGTCCAGTGTGTGGGAGCACACGCAGGCGCGTATGCGGATATCCGGTGTTTCGACACGAAATATCCTCATGCATCCGAAGAATATTCGGCGCTTCGGCTACCTTGTACTGTTGATGACGGTATTCCACTGGATGGCACTCGCCACTCAGGACATCTATCCCACCTTCCTTTCCGATGCACACCATGGTGGTGTGGGATTGTCAACCGCGACCGCGCGATGGATCGCCGTCATATACAACGTGGGGGCGATCATCGGAGGCTTCATGTGCGGCTCGCTGTCGCAGCGCATCGGACGGCGCACGACGATTGTGTCGTGCACCGTGCTGGCGTTGCTCACGACGCCGATTGCTTTTTGGACACACAGTGCCGTGCTCCTCGGATCGGGTGCATTCCTGATGCAGATGATGGTGATGGGTGCATGGTCCGGAATTCCCGTGTATCTGACCGAGATGTCACCGGATGCGGTCCGTGCTTTCTATCCGGGAATGGCATACCAGGTCGGTTTGGTGTTCGCGGCATTCGCCTTGCCTGTTCAGCAGCACCTCGCCGATGCACAGGGATATCCGCTCGCCCTCACGGTGACCGTAGTGCCCGTGTTCATCGTGCTGGCCGCACTGACTTCGACCGGACGTGAGCCGGTCCGGGGGCAATGGGGATCCGAACACTCCGAGGGTACGACAGCGGCTGCTCTTTGACACAGCCGGAGACCACGCGGATATCCTCAGCGCTGGCGCATACGCGGTCAGCTATTCATCCGTAGGATTCAACGGAATTCCCCCGCTCGCCACCTATTGCATTTGATCGAGACGATCGTCCAGCCCGCCGCGCAGGCGGTCGATCTCGAGGATGACGCCAAGCGCCGGATTCACCAACTGCGCCGGTCGACGGACAGCGCAACGTATTTCGACATGACGATCGGTCGCAGGGGTCGTGGTGGACCGGTTGCCTGCTGCGGGCGGAAAACTCGCTGGCCCGGCCGCGGCCGTCGGCGCACAATGGCCCGATGATCCGCCCGGCGACGACGCATGACCTTCCAGCGCTGCAGGACATCGAGCGCGCGGCCGGTGCGCCGTTTGCGGAGGTCGGCATGACAGCAGTGGCCGACGACGAGCCGCCCACACTGGACATGTTGCGTGAGTTCCAGCGGGCCGGGCGCGCCTGGGTCTGGGCCGATGACGCCGACCACCCGATCGGTTACCTGATTCTGGGCGTCGTCGACGGCCTCGCCCACATCGACCAGGTCTCGGTGCGCCCCGATTACGCAGGGCAGCGGATCGGTCAGCGGCTCATGGAGCGGGCCGTGCGGTGGGCAGAAGCCGAGGGAATGGTGGCGATCACGCTGACCACGTTCACCGAGGTCGCCTGGAATGGACCGTATTACGAGCGACTCGGCTTCCGCTACCTGCCGGTGCACGAGGAGACACCCGGCCTGCGGGCGCTGCGGGCGGCCGAACGCGCCAACGGCCTCGACCAGTGGCCGCGCGCGTGTATGCGCGCGGAACTCGCCGCGTGGTCGATGGACCGACCCGAGCACGGGTGCGGCGAGAACGGGTCCTAGGAGATAGGCGCGAGCGCCGCCGCGGCGGCCGCGGCGGCGGCTGCCCGGTCCTCGGCGACCAGTCCGATGCGGGTACGCCGATCCAACAGATCATCGGCGTCGAGCGCGCCCTCATGCGAGACCGCGAACGCGAATTCGGCACCGATCACATCCATTCCGGGCGCTACGGGTTCGGCAAGCGCAGGATCGCGGCGCGCCGCGGCCAGGACCGTGGCCGCCTCGTTGCCGTAGCGCTCGATCAGCACCGAAGAGGCGTCGATACGATCGCGCGCCGCCCCGGAGACCGCGCCCACCAACGGAATTCGCCGAGTGCGGCACGGCTTCGCAGTGAGCCCGCCGAACGCGACCGCCGCGTCGACGGCGTCCTCCGCCATCCGCCGATAGGTGGTGAGCTTGCCGCCGACAACCGTGACGACACCGGTGGGCGCGTGTAGCACCGCGTGCTTGCGCGAGATGTCGGCCGTGCTGTCTTCGGCGGTCTGCAGTAGCGGGCGCAGCCCCGCATACGAACCGCGAATATCGGCGCGCGTCAACGGCTCTCGCAGCGCGGGGTTGATCGTGTCGAGCAGGAAGTCGATTTCGGCGTCGGTCGGCTTCGGCTGGTCTGGCACGGGCCCGGGTGCGTCCTCGTCGGTCAGGCCCAGGTAAACCCGGCCGTGCGCGGCGGGGAAGGCGAAGACGAACCGGCTGGTGCTGCCGGGTACCGGCACGGTCAGCGAGGCGTTGAGGCCGTCGAAGGACGCGGCGGAGAACACCAGGTGGGTGCCGCGGCTCGGGCGCAACTCGATGCTGGGATCGACCTGGTCGGCCCATACGCCGGTGGCGTTCACCACCGCGCGCGGCCGCAGCTCGAGGGTCTCGCCGGTCAGAGTGTCGCGCAGCGTCGCCGAATTTCCGGTCACGTCGAGGGCTTCCGCGCGGGTCAGCACCGTCGCGCCCTGCGCCGCTGCGGTGCGTGCCAGGGCGACTACCAGGCGCGCGTCGTCGACGAGCTGCCCGTCCCACGACTGCAACCCGCCGCGCAACCCCTCGCGGCGCACGGTCGGCGCGAGCCGCAACGCCTCGGCGGCGGCGACACGGCGTGACCGGGGCAGGATCGCGGCAGGTGTTCCCGCGCCTCGCCGCAGCACGTCGCCGGCCAGGAAACCAGCGCGCACCAGCGCGCTCTGCGCTGGGCCGATGCCAGGGACCAGCGGCACAAGCTGCGGTAACGGGCGCACCAGATGCGGTGCGGTGGTGCGAATCAGGATGCCGCGTTCTACCGCGCTCTCGTGGGCGATGCCGACCCGGCCGCCGGCCAGGTAACGCAGCCCGCCGTGGATCAGCTTGGAACTCCAACGGCTGGTGCCGAAGGCCAGATCGTGGCGTTCCACCAGGACGGTCCGCAGTCCGCGGGCGGCGGCGTCGAGCGCGGTGCCTGTACCGGTGGCGCCGCCGCCGATCACCAGGATGTCGATCTCGGCGCCGTCGCCGAGCCGGCGCAGATCCGCGGCGCGGCGGTCGGCGTTCAGTGCGGAGTCTCCGGTACGCACCCAATTCGTGGTCATCGCAATGCCTTTCCGATCGAGGAGGGTGCCGCGGTGCTCATCGCGGCTGGTTCCTGCCGTCGCCGAGGTAGCCGTCGATCGCGCGACGGAGCTCGGTGTCGAGGTCCTCGCCCGCGAGCATCGGCGCGACGGTGCCCGCCGACTGCACCGCGGACTGGGCGATCAGCAGCACCATGGTGGCCATCCTGTCCGGATCGCCGTCGCGGATGGAGCCGTCCTGCCTGCCCTCGCGGATGCCCGCTGCGAACAGCTCGATCAGCGCCCGCTGGTTGCGGCCGAGTCTGCCGAACACGTAGGTGAGCATCAGATCGGTGTCGGTGCGGAAGATCTTTCCGAACAACGGATTCGACCGGATCTTCGCGGCGCCCGCGACCACGCCTTCGACCAGTCTGGCGCGCGCCGTGCCCGCGGACGGCATGGTCGCCGCGACGATGCCGCGTAGCTCGCGCACCAGCAGCTCGGCCACCAGCGAGCCGGTGTCCGGCCAGCGGCGGTAGACGGTCGGCCTGCTGACGCCCGCCCGGCGTGCCACCTCGGTGAGCGTGGTGCGGCGTACGCCGAACTCCTGCACGCAGGCGCGAGCCGCGTCGAGGATCGCGAGGTCGATGGCGGAGAGTGCGTGCTCGGTGTCGTCGGTGGTCTCATCGGGAGCGGTCAAGGTGTCACCACTGGTAGTCGGTCTGTCGGAGGCTCGGCCGCCGACCAGGAGAAAGGGGCTGACATTCGTTACTGCTTGACAGTACATGTCAGACTGTAACGCATGGCGACGCAGCAGCACACCGTCGAGGGCTCGGCTCTCCCGGCAGGCCCCGTGGTCAGCGGGTCTGCGGCGAGTATGGTCTGGGATGCCTGGGGTATCCCTGCCGGACACAAACCACTTTCCGCGCGGATCCGGGGCCTGCTGACACAGGTGTTCGGGGTGTCCGGCGACCCGGCGGCGCGACGCGATGAGGGCGACGTGCCACTGCGTGACTCGGCGCTCACATCCGCGCAGCGAGCCGGGTTGGCCGATGTGGTCGGCGCTGACAACCTGTCGGCCGACCACCGCGAGCGGTTGCTGCACGCGGGTGGCAAGAGCACGCCGGATCTGTTGCGCCGCCGCGCCGAGGGCCCGCAGGACGCGCCCGACGCGGTCGTCTTTCCCACCGATCACGACCAGGTCCTCGCCGTGCTCGCCTACTGTGCCGAGAACGCGGTCGCCGTGGTTCCGTTCGGCGGCGGCACCAGCGTCGTCGGCGGTGTCGATCCCGTGCGCGGTCGCTTCGACGCGGTGGTCGCGCTGGACCTGCGCAGACTCGACACCATCACCCGGATAGATCCGGTCAGCGGCACCGCGACGCTCGGTGCGGGACTCACCGGTCCGCGCGCGGAGCAACTACTCGGCGCGCACGGACTTTCGCTCGGCCACTTCCCGCAGAGCTTCGAATTCGCCAGTATCGGCGGATTCGCCGCGACGCGGTCCTCCGGTCAGGCGTCGGCAGGCTACGGCCGCTTCGACGACATGGTGCAGCGGCTGAAGATCGCCACGCCCAGCGGCACCCTCGAACTCGGCCGCGCCCCCGCCTCGGCCGCGGGACCGGACCTGCGCGAGCTGTTCGTCGGCTCCGAGGGGACGCTCGGCGTGATCACCGAGGTTACGCTTCGGGTGCATCCGGTCCCGGAAGCCGTTGCCTACCAAGCATGGTCGTTTCCCGACTTCGAAACAGGCGCCGCGGCACTGCGCTCGGTCGTGCAGGCCGGCGCGGCACCTACCGTCCTTCGGCTGTCCGACGAGGCGGAGACCGGAATCAACCTGGCCCGCTCCGGCGACATCGGCGGCAACCCGATAGCTGGCTGTCTGGCCATCACCACTGTCGAAGGCAGCGCGGTGCACGTCGCGGCCCGCAGCGTCGAGGCGAACGCCCTGCTCGCCGCGGCGGGCGGCACCGCGCTCGGGCCGACGCCCGCCGAGGAGTGGGAGCACGGACGTTTCGCGGCGCCGTACCTGCGCGACGCGTTGCTGGACGTCGGCGTGCTGTGCGAAACACTCGAGACCGCGACCACCTGGTCGAACGTGACGGCGCTGAAGGCGAAAGTGACCGGCGCGCTGACTGACGCGCTCGGTGGGCAGGGCACGCCGCCGCTGGTCATGTGCCATATCTCGCATACCTATCCGACCGGCGCGTCGCTGTACTTCACCGTCATCGCCAAGCAACTGGACGACCCGATCGTCCAGTGGCACGTCGCCAAGCAGGCTGTCGGCGACGCCATCGTGGCGGCGGGCGGTACCATCACCCACCACCATGCGGTCGGCACCGACCACCGGCCGTGGCTACCGGACGAGGTCGGCGACCTGGGTGTGCGCGTCCTGCGCGCGGTGAAGGCCGAACTCGACCCCGCGGGCATCTTGAATCCCGGGAAGTTGGTACCGTGACCGGGAGTTCGCTCGTGCGGGCGGTCACCGTGGTGACCAATCCGCAGTCCGGGCTCGGCAGGGGAAACGAAATGGCGAGCGCCGCGATCGCCCGGTTCCGTACGCGTGGCGCCGAGGTCACCGAGGTGTGTGCCCCGACGGCCGCCGAATCGGTTCGGCAGGTGCGGGATTCGATCGCAAGTTCAGGGCCGAAACCCGATGCGGTGGTCTGTATCGGTGGGGACGGTCTGATCAATGTGATTCTCGCGGCCGTTGCCGAGACCGGCGTCCCGCTCGGCATGGTTCCCGCGGGCACCGGCAACGATCTGGCCAGGGAGCTCGGTGTGCCGACGGACGCCCCGATCGCGGCGGCCGATCTCATACTGAACGGACGGACCAGGACCATCGACCTCGGGCGCATCGATTTTCCCGCGCCCGGCCCGACGCCGATGTGGTTCGCGACCGTGACCGGCACGGGCTTCGACGCACGCGTTACCCTGCGCGCCAACGACATGCGCTGGCCGAAGGGGCGGCTGCGCTACACGGTCGCGGCACTGGCCGAGATCTCCGGTCGCTTCACCGTGCCCTACCGCGTCGAGTTGACCGGTGCGGTCACCGAGGGGCTGACCAACCCGGGTGCGGGCTCCCTGCTGGAGACCGAGGCGGTCATGGTCGCGGTCGGCAACACCCGCACCTACGGCGGCGGCATGCTGATCTGCCCGGATGCGGTGCTGGACGACGGACTGCTCGACCTGACCGTGGTCGGCGCGCTGTCCCGGATGGAGATGCTGCGCCTGCTTCCCGCGCTGTCGGCGGGCAAGCGCCAGAATCATCCGGAGGTCAAGCAGTTCCGAGCCGCGGCGGTCACGCTCACCGCGCCGGGCGCGCCCGCGACCGCGGACGGCGAGCCCGCCGGTACCTTGCCCGTCACCATCCGCGCGGTGCCCGGGGCACTGACCGTATTGGTGCCCTGATCACGGGGTGAGCCCGAACCGCGGCATCGGTGTCCGGGCCTGCCGGATCCCGTGGCTGACCTTCGCTTCGCCCGCAATTGACTTTGTGGTCAAATGTAATTAACTTTATCTACAAAGGTATTTTTGATCGTTCTCCATGGCCCGCGCTGGTGCGGCTGGGCCGTTAGCTCACCCTATGGAGTCATCATGTCGTATGAGACGCGGAACGCCGCGGAAGTGACGCACTGGATCCGCGACGCCGCGCACCCCCTCGCCACGGTCGAAGCGGATGGGGCACCAGCGGATCTCGCGCCGTTGGCCGATCGGGCCGGTGACGCCGTCGTCGTCGGAGTCGGCACGACCACCCGCGCTGGGCACGAGCTGTCCGCAACGGCGCATCGCATATTGCGAATATTGGTGGAGAGCAAGGGGTTTCGGGCGCTCGCGCTGCTCGATGACGAATCCGTCGTCGGGGCCATGGACGAATACGTGCGGACGGGCGCCGGTGACCCGCGGGCGATCCTGAGCGACGCGTGGGTGCCGTGGCGCACCGCCGAGACACTCGCCGTCCTGGAATGGGCGCGCAACTTCAATCGCGCGCATCCGCGCGACCCGTTGCACCTGTTCGGCCTGACTCCAGCGGATGCCAAACTGTCGCATTACGCGCAAGTAGCACGGTTCGTCGAGACCGTTGCGCCGCAACGGGTCGGAGACCTGAGATCCCACTACGACCCGATCATGACAGCCCATCGGCTGGGTGAGCACATTCAGCGCGCGAACGGCACCCATCCCGGGCGCCCGTTCGCCGACCACGCCAAAGACGCGCTGACGCTGGTCGAGTCGTTGCCGGGCGCCGCCGACACGCCCGACATCCTGGACGTGGCCCGCCTCATCCTGCGATACCACGAGAACAGCACCGCCTCGGGTCGCCGCGACTTCGCTGCCGAGACCGCCGATGCCGCCCGCCGTATCGTGGACTGGCACGACCGCACCGGGCATCGGATCGTGTACTGGGAGGGGGTGTCGAACACCGCGGTCGCGCAACAGCTCACCCTGGCTGCCATGTCACAGGAATTCCCGACCACAGGATCCTTGCTCCGGAACCGATTCGGAATCGGCTATCTGTCGGTCGCGATCACGTTCCATCACGGCAATGTTCGCGCCGACCTGGCCGTTCCCGAGCCGGCGGAGGACTTCGCCGACACCGTGCTCGCCCAACCCGAACTCGGGAACTACTTGCTCGATTTGCGGACCGCACCCGCGGGAGCGGTCCAGCGGTGGCTGCGTCGGCCCGCCAAGCTCCGTCTGATCGTCGGAACCTACAGCCCCGACCGCGACACCGACCACCACATCGCCGGTGCCGGCCTGGGCGACTGGTTCGACATCGTGCTCCACATCCGAACCATCACCCCGACACACTCGCTGTAGTCGCAGAACAGGCGAATCATCAGGTGGTAGCCGCGAATCGTTGCCTGACCCAGTCGGCCGTCGCTGGCCGACGTCGGCGCGGTGAAGTCCTCAACATCCGATGCCGTCCACGCTCACGGGTAGGCGTCGGTGAAGCGGCGGATCGACGCGATCCGCCTGCTCACTGGCGACCAACTTGGCGTGATCCTGGTGTTCGATCGTCGGTGGGGGCGGTGCCCGCAACTCTCGAGCTGCACGATTCGGCACTCGCCGGTGCCGTGAAGGGGGCCCTGCGATGAAGCCCAACCAGTAACTCGCTGATCGGACCAGGCCGACCCGATTTCTCCGAGTCCGCCTAGTCTGTCGGCATGCCAACCGCAAGGGTGTGGTCGATGACTACCACGACACCAACCGAAGCCTCCGCAAAAGATGTTGCGCGCGCCATCGTCGCGGAGCGACTGGCTGCAGGCGCCGAGATCACCGGGCCCGCAGTCTCCGTCTTCTGGCATTTGGGTGAGCTCGGCGAGGGCCAGGAGTGGCGGGTCATCGCCCGGACGGGAGCAGCCGCACTAGAGAAGCTGGCGGCGCGCGTCAGCGAACTGCACCCCTGGGACAGTCCCGAAGTGACCGCTACGCCGATATCTTGGTGCACCGACACATACGCCGAGTGGGTCGAGCGAGCTACAGCCGGGCCGGAATAGGAACCTGGGCTGTCTCTGCCCGCAGGCCCGGCCCTCCTGCATTCGGCACCGCCGCATCGTTGGGCCACCCCACGCACCCGCGTCAGCGGGCGCACGGACGCCACTTGCATGGCCAACGCAAGCGCCTGCTCTCGTCTAGGATCGAATCGCGCGGTTGCAGGAGCACCTTCTCGGTGAGTAAGTCTATGTCGTGGTACCCGTCGCTGAAAGTTGACGGAACGGTTCGCGGGTTGTGGCAGGCTGGGGCGGTGGTGTTGCTGTGCACCGCGGTCATGCCCGGGTTGGGCAGGGCGTTATCGGCAGCGCTGGCACCGCGGCGCAAGCCGCTGGCCGTTCATGATCCGGGCAAGATCGTGCTGGATCTGGCGGTGTCGGTGGCTATCGGCGGGGAACTGTGCCGCCGATTTGGCGGTATTGTGCTGCAAGCCTGAGGTTTTCGGGTCTGTAGTGTCTGGTTCGACGATGTCGCGGACGATTACGGCGCTGGCAGCTGGTGCGCCGAAAGTATTGTGCGCGATAGCTTCTACGTGTGTGCGGTAGACCCGCGACGGCCACGGTCAGCTACCGGTGACGCAGTGGTGCCCGGCCACTGCGATATCGCCGCGCGGCGACCACAATCAAGCTGCGTCTCGAGCGGACCGAGGAAGGTCAGATCAGCGGCAGCTCGGCCATACGCGCATCGAGCGTCCGTGCGGCCTCGGAGCCCGGAGCCCGGACATGTATCAATGTACGGGCGTTGTGCAGTTGGCCAGAGACCCGCGCTGACCCGTTCGAGGTCTCGGCCTCCACGCCCTCGAGGATTGCGCTCAGCCCGGCGTCGAGGTCCCCGGCGTCGATGTGGATCGTTCCGAGCAGGATGTGGGACGCTGCGCGGTCTCGGACAGCTTGCAGCCTCAGCGATTCTTCGGCAGCTTCGATCGCTGCTGTGAGGTCACCGATCTGGTGAAGTGCCTTGGCGCGCATACGGGCAACATGTGCCGCTGTGCAGAAGTAGGCCAGTGACTGTTCCGGCGTGCGCGGTGTGGTGACGTCGAAGCTGTCGGCCCGATTCAGTGCTTGCCGTGTGTCGGAGGCGTGTCCTGCTTTGGCCTGGGCGAGAGCCGTGATGCCGGCTGTGTGCGCGCGGAGTAGCGGATCGCCTGACCGAGAGGCGCGCATCTCGGCCGCGGCTGCCTGGTCGGCGGCCACGGAGGGCTTGCCGACTTCCTCGGTCATCCCGGACCACTCCGCCATTGCCATCGCACCGGCGGCGTCGTCACCGATCTCGTCCGCGACGTCTCGCGCGGTTTCGAAATGCTCCTCCGCTGAGCCAGTACGCCCCAGGTCGAACAGTTGCCATCCGGCCGAGGTGGAGATCTTGCTGCGAATCGACTTCAACCGGCGTTCCAGCGGATCCCGTAGACCGGCGAGCAACGCCTCGGCGATGTCGACCTGGGCAAGTGTTGTGCGGATCGCAGCCTGCGGGCCGAGTAGATCATCCTGAAGTCGAGCTTGGTTGAGCATCGCCTCGATGTTGTCCAAAACAGCTGTGTCGACGCGGCGCGGAGTCGCGACCGCGCGGATTGTGCGTTCGACCTCGTCGGCACTGAGCGCAGCCGTGATCGCTGGCGCTGCTGCCGTGATGACGGCGATTGCTCTCATCAGCTCTCGGCGCTGCACTTCGTCAACCTCCTCGCCGCCCCGATTCCAGCGTAGGGCAGCTTCTGTCGGCGGAACGTGAAAACTGATCACCGCGCGGCAACTCAAAATGGACCATCTGGTCGGTGACCCTGGCTTGATCCGAGCCAGGGAGGACCGAAGGGATGCTTGCTGTGGAGGATTGGGCTGAGATTCGTCGTTTGCGCCGGTCAGAG
>NZ_JBFRFQ010000054.1:0-46652 GCF_052114905.1 Nocardia sp. 2TAF39 | reverse complement strand
TGCACAGTCGTCATCACCGACGGCGACTCCTACCGCATGAAAAACCGCACCAAGCGAGGTGAACGCCCCTGACCTAACACCCCACCCCCTGCAAGAGGGTGGGGACTTCACCCGGCCACCAGCGGCGACCCACAAATGGCCATTGACACGGGCTCGTGGCGTACGGCTCGAGCATCAGTTGCTGCCCAGCTGGCGAGGAGTCTCAGCCGTTCATCGGAGGCGGATCCGGGAACAGCGGTATAGGCGAACATGGTCAATCCCGGATCTGCGGGAAGCTCCATCGCTTCGTAGGCGAGCTCGAGATCGCCCACCACAGGATGATGGAGTCGTTTGCGACCCGTGCGATGGAACCGGACATTGTGCGCGGCCCACTTGGTGCGGAATGTTTCGCTGCGGGTCGCCAGTTCCCCGATGAGGTCGGTGAGGCCTCGGTCGTGCGGGTTACGACCGGCGTAGCTGCGCAAGATCGCGACGATGTCGTTGGCTCCGGTCTCCCAGTCGAGGTAGAACTCGCGTGAGCGTGGATCGAGAAAGACGAACCTGGCGTTGTTCGCCGGTCGGACGGGGTTGGTGAACAGCTCCGAATAGAGGGCGTACCCGAGCTGGTTCGCCGCGAGAAAATCCATCCGCTCGTTGCGCACCCAGGCCGGCGCACCGGTTATCGCGTCGAGCAACCGCTGCAGGCTCGGTCGGACATGTTGTGCGGAGGTGCCGCGCCGTGGACTCGGCTTCGCCTGTGCTGCCCGGGCCAGGTCGAACAGGTGCACGGCCTCTGCCTCGTCGAGCTGCAGGGCGCGGGCCAGCGCATCGAGTACCTCGTCGGAGGCTCCGTTGAGATTGCCGCGTTCGAGGCGGGTGTAATAGTCGACGCTGACACCGGCGAGCATGGCCACCTCTTCGCGGCGCAGACCGGGTACCCGCCGGTTGCGGCCGTAGCTGGCCAGGTTCGCCTGTTCCGGGGTGATCTTGTCCCGCCGAGAACGCAAGAACTCGCGGATCTCCGAGCGTCTGTCCATAGCGTCACGCTACGACGCTCGCCGCGGGAGTGGGAGGTTCTGCCAGTACCTGGCACAGCAGGGTCTCCCACCCCAGATCGTTCCGGGGTTTCCTGGGCGAGACGGCCGAACCAGGCCGCTCGAACCTCGATCCGGATCACCCTTGAAGGGGAACGCAATGGCAGCTTGGACGGCTGACGAATTACACACGATCGGTCATCGCGAAGAGCTGCAAATCGCATCACGGCGAAGCGATGGCACTCTACGTCCCTACATGACCATCTGGGTCGTGTGCACGGGCGACAACCTGTACGTGCGCTCCGCCTACGGCCCCGCCAACCCGTGGTTCCGGCGGGCCCGGTCCAGCGGCGTCGGCCGCATCAGCGCCGACGGCCTGGAGCGCGACGTGACCTTCACCGAGGCCGCATCGGATGCTCACCGCGCCATCGACGCGGCCTACCACGCCAAATATGAGCGCTACGGTCCTGCGATCGTCGGCAGTGTCGTCGTCGAACAAGCAGCGGCCCAAACCATCCGACTGACACCCCGGCCATAACCGTCCTGACAAGAGGAAGAAAATATGCGAGCAACCGTGATGTACGGCGCGGGCGACGTTCGAGTGGAGAACGTCCCCGACCCGAAATTGCACGAGCGAACGGACGCCGTCGTGCGGGTGCTGCGGTCCTGCATCTGCGGCAGCGACCTGTGGCCCTACGGCTCCATGCCCGCCGCGCCGCAGGGCAGGCGAATGGGACACGAGTTCCTCGGTGTAGTCGAGGACATCGGCTCGGAGGTGTCCGGACTGAAGCGCGGGGACGTCGTGGTTGCGCCATTCGTGTGGGCGGACAACACCTGCGATTTCTGCGCCGAGGGCCTACAGACCTCCTGCCGCCACGGCGGCCGGTGGGGTGGGCCGGGCGTGGACGCGGGTCAGGGTGAGGCGGTGCGGGTGCCGCAGGCGCAGGGCACGCTGGTCAAGCTGCCCGTCGGCGAGGACTCGGCACTGCTGCCGTCGCTGCTGACGCTGTCGGACGTGTTCTGTACCGGCCACCACGGCGCTGTGACATCCCGGGTCGCACCGGGCAAGTCGGTGACCGTGATCGGCGACGGCGCGGTCGGACTCTCGGCGGTCTTGGCCGCCAAACGTCTTGGCGCCGAGCGGATCCTGCTGATGGGCCGCCACAAGGACCGGACCGAACTAGGCCGCGAGTTCGGTGCCTCCGACGTGGTGGCCGAGCGTGGCGAGGAAGGCGTCGAGCGAGTGCGGGAGCTGATGAGCGGGGACGGCACCCACGCCGTCATCGAGTGCGTCGGCACACGACAGTCGCTGGAGACAGCGCTCGGCGTCGTCCGCGACGGTGGCGTGGTCAGCAGGCTCGGCGTGTCCCAGTACACCGACGTCCCCATGGGCTTCGACACGCTCATGCGCAACATCACTCTCACCGGCGGTGCGGCACCGGCCCGCGCCTACATCGAAGAACTGCTGCCCGACGTGCTCGACGGCGTGCTCGAGCCCGGCAAGGTGTTCGACCGCACCATCGGCCTCGCCGGCGTACCCGACGGCTACCGAGCCATGGCCGATCGCAGCGCACTGAAAGTCCTCATCCAGCCCTGAATCCGGCGGGCGGCAACTACGGCCACTCGGCCCCGTACCGACGCCGCCCACATCCACGACAAGGAGAAATGAGCGATGAAGCACATCCGACTGAGGGATCTCGACGTCGCGCGCATCGGCTTGGGCGCGATGGGCATGTCGTTCGCCTACACCGGAGCGGGCACCGACGACGCCGAATCGATCCGCACCATCCACCGCGCCCTCGATCTGGGCGTCACCCTCATCGACACTGCCGAGATCTACGGGCCCTTCACCAACGAGGAACTCGTCGGGCGAGCCATCAAAGGCCGCCGCGACGAGGTTGTGCTCGCCACCAAGTTCGGCATGGTCGCACACGCTGGTGGCGGTCCCGGCACCCTCGACAGCAGCCCGGACAACATTCGCACCGCGGTCGAAGGCTCCCTACGGCGGCTGGGCACCGACCACATCGACCTCTACTACCAGCACCGGGTCGACCGTGAAACCCCCATCGAAGACACCGTGGGCACCCTGGCCGACCTGGTCACCGAGGGGAAGATCCGCCATATCGGTCTGTCCGAGGCCGGTGTGAACACGATCCGCCGCGCCCACGCCGTGCACCCGATCACGGCCCTGCAGTCGGAATATTCCCTGTGGACACGGGACCCTGAGCCCGAGGTGTTGCCGCTGTTGCGCGAGCTGCGCATCGGCTTCGTGCCCTACTCGCCGCTGGGCCACGGCTTTCTCACCGGGACGATCCGCTCGACCGAACAGTTCGACCCCACCGACTTCCGCGCCACCAATCCACGTTTCACCGGCGAGAACTTCCAGCAGAACCTGCGCATCGCCGACCAAGTCGCAGCCATCGCCGCCGAAGTGGGCGCCACACCAGCGCAGGTGGCGCTGGCCTGGCTGCTGGCCCAAGGCGACGATATCGCCCCGATTCCCGGCACCAAACGAGTCGCCCGCGTCGAGGAGAACACCGCCGCCGACCGCTTCGAGCTGACCGGCGAACAGATCGAGAAGCTCAACAACCTCACACCGCCTGCGGGCGATCACCACAACGAGCAACAGATGCGGATGATCGACCGCTGATAGTCGAGGTTGTCCGTCTGCGCGACAACGCGGGTGGCGCCGCACCGAAGTGGATCTGCGCGTGCGAGCGCGGACCGGACGCTCGAGTCCCTTCGCCCACAGAGGTAGTCGCAGAAAGCCGCAATCGAGCCGCCGCAGAGCGTACGGTAGGCAACATGTGCCGCCTGTTCGGCTTGCACGCGGGGCGCGCCGTGGTGACGGCGACGTTCTGGCTGCTGGACGCGCCCGACAACCTGTCCGTCCAAAGCACCCGGAATCCGGACGGCACAGGCCTGGGTGTGTTCAACGGTGACGGCAAGCCGGTGGTGAGCAAGCAGCCGATCGCGGCGTGGGAGGACACCGCATTCGCCTGCGAAGCCCATGAGATGACGGGGACGACGTTCATCGCCCACGTCCGGTACGCGTCCACCGGTGCGCTCGATGTACGCAACACACACCCGTTCTTGCAGGACGACCGGATCTTCGCGCACAACGGCGTAGTCAGCGGGCTGGATGTGCTCGACGCACGGCTCGCGGAGCTGCGCGCCGCCGATCTCGTGCTGGGGCAGACCGACAGCGAGCGGGTATTCGCGTTGGTCACTTCGGCGATCAGGGCGAGCGGGGGCGATGTCGAGGCGGGGCTGCTGGACGCAATGAACTGGCTGGCGGCGAACGTGCCGATCTATGCCGTCAACCTGTTGCTGAGCACTGCGACGGACATGTGGGCGCTGCGGTATCCCGAGCCCCACGAGCTGTACTTGCTCGATCGCCGCAAGCCGGTCGAGTCGGCGGACTTCGATCTGCAGTCGTGGCGCATCCACGCGCGGTCGAAGCATCTCGATGGGCAGCCGTCCATCGTGTTCGCGAGCGAGCCGATAGACGATGATCCGGCGTGGCGACTCCTCGTTCCGGGCACACTGGTGCACGTCGACGCGGACCTGACGCTCACCGAGCGTGTGGTGTTGCCCGAGCCGCCACAACACCAGCTCACGCGCGCTGACCTCAGCCCGACCGCTGCGGCGTCCCAGCACCCGGCGTCGACTCGGTAATCGCGGGCTCGAGGCAGGTACACACGCTCGGACCGGGCCCGGCGTCCAGGTCGACTTGCCGGGAGGATCAGCCGAGGCCGATCGGCCGCCATGCCACCGCGGCTGATCAACGTCACGCGGTATGCCTGCGGCCGACCCCGGCAGCCGCCGGCACGAGCTGGGCCGCGGTATTGCGCAGCGCGATGCCGGGCCGGGTACCCGGTAGCAGCATGGCGCGGGCGAAACGAAATCCCTGCCGTTTCGCGTCGACCATCGGCCGGTGGCGGGTCTCATACCGGCCGAAGGCCGTCGCGACGTCGGTCGGGGACTGGCTCAACTCTTCGGCGAGCCGGTAGGCGCCCGCAATGGCCAGAGTGGAGCCGTCCCCGAACAGCGAAACCGCTGCCGCCGCGTCCCCGACCAGCCCGATGCGCCCGGTGGACCAGCGCGGCAGGCGGACCCGGCTGATGGTGTCGAAATACAGATCGTCGGCGGCGTGTACCTGGTCGAGCAGTTCGGGTAGCCGCCACGAGCGGTCGGCGAACGCCTCGTCCACGAGCCGCTTGTGCTGGTCGAGATCGCGATGGTCGTAACCGGGCACGGCGTTATGTCGGAAGATGAATGCCGCGACCGCACGGCCCTTGGTCGGGTGCACCGACACCGCCCGGCCCGGGGTGTTGTAGATGACCACCTCGGTGTCGTCGCCGAACGGCGCGTCGATCGGCAGTGTCGCCACGTACATGCCTGCGTGGCGGAGGAATTCGTGTTCCGGCCCGAAGACCAGTCGCCGCACCGTCGAGTGCAACCCGTCCGCGCCGATCACCACGTCGAACCGTGCGGGCCGCGCCTTGGCGAACGTCACGTCCACGCCCGCCTCGTCCTGGGCCAGGTCGGTAATCGTGTCACCCCACAGGAATTCCGCCTGCTCGCGTCCCGCCTCCAGCAGGATCGACGCGAGATCGGCGCGTGGGACCTCCACCTCCCGCTTCCCTGCCTCGCCCTGGAACATGGTCAGCGGGACACCTGCTGCCCGACGGCCGGTGGCGTCGACGAAGCTCATCCGGTTCACCGGTGAGGCCACCTCCCGCAGCCGCGGCATGATGCCCATCTTCTCGGCTACCTCGATCGCGGGCCGCCTCACATCGATGGGGTTGCCGCTGGAACGCCCGCCCGCGGCCCGCTCGACGACGGTGACGTCGAATCCCGCGTGCGCCAACCAGTATGCGAGCGTCGCCCCACCCACACCCGCGCCGGAGATCAGTGCCTTCTTGCCCATGTCACACCTCTCAATTAAGTGGACGATTTTCGTCCACTTCGAATAAGGTAGCATAAGTGGAAGAATTTCGTCCAGTTACTGCGGAGGAGATGTCAATGGCGGCCGAGACCCTCCGGGCTGACGCTCGTGGCAACCGGGACCAGATCGTCGCGGCAGCCTTGGTTCTGTTCCGGGACAAGGGCATCGACGTATCGATGAAGGAGGTCGCCGACCGCGCCGGTGTGGGCGTCGGCACGCTGTATCGCCGCTTCCCCGACCGCGACGCGTTGATCTCCGCTGCAGCGCACGCCTATCTGACCGGCCTGGCCGACCGGGCCGCGACGGCGGTACGCGAGGAAGCCGACGCCTGGTCGGCGCTGTCCCGCTTCCTGCGCGAATGCGTCCTGGCAGGTGTCGGCGCGTTCGCGTCCTCCGTCGAGCCCGCGCTACACGCACGGATTCAGGCGGATCCCAGCCTGACTCAGGCACGCACGGCGGTCTCCGAACTCATCGCACGTCTCACGGCGCAAGCTCACGCCGATGGCGCACTCCGTCCGGACATCACCCCTGCCGATCTCGCGCGCATGATGACGTTGCAGATCTACACCCGGCCCGACGAGGATCACCCTGCGGCGGTGCATCGCGTCATGGACCTACTCATGGACGGGGTCAGGGTGGTGCGCTATTCCTGAACATGCGGACTCGCCCGTCGGTGACATTCATCCCCTGGTCGTCTCAAAAACATCTCATAATGAGGCGGACCGATCGGTAGCCGGCATCAGATACCGGTATACGGTGGCACGCGATACACCTAGTTCGGTAGCGATCTCTTCGATGGTGTACTTGCCGGAATCCCGCATGCGCCGGGCGGCTTCCACCATCGCCGCCGTCATCGCACCCGGGCGGCCACGGCCCGGGCGGCGGGAGGGGGTGCCGGCTGCCTGTTCGGTACGGGGTGCCCCGCGTCGAGGTCGGGCCGAACCCAGCAGACGTTGCGCGCCATCGAGTATCGCTGCCCGCAACTCCGCTGCAGGTCGATCCGCGAAGATGACCACAGGATCGCTGAGTGACGCATAGATCTGAGCGGCCCGCACGCGGGCGGTGAAGTCGGCATCGGGTCCGGCGAGCAGCCCCTGGGCGGACAAGGCGATGTCACGTAGTCGCGCGTACGTCGCACCGTCGGCGGACAGCGCCTGGTCCTGCATCTGCATCCGGAGCAACTGCCGATGGGTGAGCCACGTATCCACCAACCCTTCCGTCACCGCCCAGCGCCTCGCCTCCGGGTCGGGCGTGTGTCGAGTGGATGCGAGTACTGCCTCCGTATCGACCAGCAGTGGCTCCGTCAAGGCGGCGATGATGTCGCTTTTGCTCGGGAAGTGATAGAGCACAGCGGTTTTCGTCAGACCGACCTGCTCGGCGATCTCTCGTACGGAGACGGCGTAGTACCCGCGCTCGGCAAACAGGTCGAGCGCGGCCTGCAGGATTCGGACGCGCGAGTCATCGGTCACGGTGCATCATCCTACCCCTTGACTGACCGTCGGTCAGTGCATTACGGTTCCGTTTGACCAACGGTCAGTAGTTTTGAGACAAGGGATGTGTCGTGAAGAACGAGCGGATTCTGATCTCGGGGGCGGGTATCGCAGGGCAGGCGCTGGGGTATTGGCTTGCGCGGTACGGGTTCCGGCCGACCGTGATCGAGCGGGCCTCGCGGCTACGGACCGGTGGCCAAGGCGTGGACGTTCGGGACCAGGCGATCGAGGTGGCCGAGCGAATGGGCATCATGTCGCGGGTGCGGGATTCGGCGGCCGACGTCGCCGGCATGCGGTTCGCGCGCGCGGACGGTCATGGTATCGCCCATATCGACATGCAAGGCATCAAGGACAAATACGGCAGCGCCGAGGTGGAGATCATGCGTGGCGATCTCCTTCGGATCCTGCAGGACATCACCACCGACACGGTCGAATACGTCTTCGGGAACGGCATTCAGACCCTCGAGCAGGATGACGACGGTGTCACCGTCTCCTTCGAACACGGACCAGCGCGGCGGTTCGACTTGGTGATCGGTGCCGATGGCCTGCATTCGACGGTCCGGCGGCTGGTCTTCGGCCCAGAGTCCGACTTCGTGCACCACATGGACCACTACTTCGCCTTCGGTAACGCCGACTCGGCCCTGGGCCTCGACCGGTGGGTGACGGTGTTCAATACCCCCGGCCGCATGGCCGGTATCTACCGCTCGGGCAATCACGCACAGGCCAAGGCGTATTTCATGTTCCGTAGCCCGCGAATCGATGTCGATCCGCGCGACCAGGTGGCGGTGCGACAACTGTTGGCCGCTGAGTTCGCCGACGAAAGCGCTTGGCACGTACCGCAACTGCTCGAGGGTGTACTCGCAGACCCGGAACTGTATGTCGATACCCTCGGACAGGTTCGGATGGACTCGTGGTCGGCGGGCAGGGTTGCCCTGGTCGGCGATGCCGCGTACTGCGCGTCCCCGGCCTCGGGCGCCGGTGCCGAACTGGCATTGATCGGTGCCTACCGCCTCGCCGGCGAGCTCGCGGCCGCTGGCGGCGACCACCACATCGGATTCCGCCGCTACGAACAGGCCAACCGCACCCTCGTCGGCCGCAAACAACAGGTCGGCCCCAACCTGCGGCTGATGGTGCCGAAGTCGAGAATCGGCATGGCGGTGCGCAACACGATCACCCGCCTACCACTGCTGGAATCCATGGCGGGAATGGAACGCATGATGGCGCCCAAAACCACGGACAAGCTGCCCGACTATCGGTGATGCGCTGGGAGATGTCGACGACACCGCCGACAAGATGCGGAAGTCGACGGTTCAGGATGCCGAATATTGACTGGTCGATCTGATCCGCGTCAGGGAAGCCGGGACGGCGGAAGGGGCGTATGCCCAAATCGGGGTACGAGCGCTGGTCGGCGCACCCAGCACCGACCGGTTGGATGTTTTACGATCGCGGTACCTGCTAGTAGCTCGGGACGAACTATGCTGTGCACATCCATCGAAACGCGCCAGGTCGAAGCCGTTGACGCGATCAGCGCGATCGAATGGGATGGCCTTGTTCCACCGGGCGATCTGTTCTGCAGCCATGCCTGGCTGCGCCACCTCGATGAGGCGGCAGGCCCGCGTCCGGTGTTGACGATCAGCATCGGTAACCGGATCACTGGCGCGACGGCCCTCTGGGATGGCGAGCAAGTACCCGGGCTGTTCCATCTGCCGGAATTCTTCCCGGAGCTTCCGGGCCCTTGGCAGCGCCCGTTCGTCTGGCTCGGCGCCCGTCGGTCGGTGCGCAACGGCCTGATCTGCACGTCCGGGCCGCAACGGTCGGCGACGTTGTCTCACCTGCTCGCCGGTTCACTCGATTACGCCCGCGACAACGGGCATGCCGGGGTGGTGATGCCGTATCTCCCGGTAAGTGCCGCGAGAGAACTCGGGCGCGCGCATCCCGCTGCTCACGTGCTGCTGCATTCTGCCGAGGCTACGGTCGCGGTGCCCCCACACGGAACCGCGGACTTCGTTGCGCATGCGGGCGGACACAACCGCAAGCGACGACGCCGAGAGCTCCGGGACTTCACCGCAGCCGGCTTCACCCTGGAATGGGTCGATCTCACACTCGAGATCGAGGCCGCGATCGCCCCGCTGATCGCAGCCACCCGTCGCAGATACGGCAATGGCCAAGGTGTCGCGTGGATATTGCGTGTCTTTGCCGCCCAGCGCCGAGTAGGCCTGCTCGACCACGCAAAAGTCTTGCTGTGCCGTCGAAATGGCAGGCTGGCCACCGTTGCCGTATGTTACCGGCATGGCGACAGCCTGCACGGCCGGTATTTCGGCTCGGACGAGGCGGCGAGCAGGGACGGCTACCCGTATTTCGTCACAACCTGTTATGCGCCCATCGATTACGCCGCACACAATGGGTTACCTCGGCTTTTCCTGTCGACGTCGGCACTGGAAGCGAAGATTCGGCGTGGTGCGACGGTGGAACCGCTCGCGGCCGTGGTGCTACTCGACGATGACGAGCTCGACGTCGAACGCGTGCGTACGCACAACAGGGACCTAGCGCGCGGTTATCGTGACCGATTTCCCAAGTACTTGTCCTCGTTGAGCCGTGACTGGCTCGATTTTCTGTCCTGATCCGAACGAAAGGCCCGCCGAATGCTGCACCTGGTCTACCGGTTTCGACCGACCGTCAAGGCCCGAGCAGATCTGGCAGCGTTCTGGCAGTGGATCGCAGACCGCCAGCTCTGGTTCTATGCCGACCTGGATATGGTGCTCGGCACCCGGTGGTACACGGTGACCATCGGTGACGATGTGCACTGCCTCGAGCATCACGTCACTTTCGCCGACGAAGCCGAATGGGGCCGCTATCGTCGCGAAATCAGCGCTCGGTCCCGTGATCCGGAATGGGAGAAACGGCGGACCGGTCAGGACGAGTGGTATGAGATCCTCGACGCCCGAATCCTCACCGACCCGATGATTCCCATCCCGCTACCCACACCTGAGCAACCCGGACCGGGATCGGACGCGGCGGCTCTCGCGCTGCGCAGCCGTGCCCTGCTCGATCGGGCGCGGTTCGTCACTCTCGCCACCAGTGGGCCTGCCGGTCCTTGGTCGTCCACCGTCAACTACGTCGTGCTGCACCAGCCGTTGCGGCTGCTGTGGTATTCGCTGCGTGATGCACGGCATTCGATGAATATCGCCAACTCGCCGCAGGTCGCGGGCTCGATTTTCTTGACCGGGCTGACCGGCTCCGATGCACCGTCGGGAATACCGATCGACGGCGCCCAGTTCACCGGCGAGTGCCGCGAAGTCGCCGCCGACGAAGTGCCCGCCTACTACGACCGCTACTACGAATCGAACTTCCCCGATCCCGCGGTCCGTGCCGAGTGGATGCTGCCGCTCGACGAATTCCGCGCCGACGGCCCCCGCCGGTTTTATCGCCTCGATATCGACCGGTGGTGGCTCTACGACGCACAACGTTGGACCGAGGACAAGCACGACACCAGAATCGAAGTCTCCGTCGCCGCCATCGACCGGTGACGGCTTCGGCAACACGGTGACCGCGCCGGTGGTGAACCACCCGAACCTCACCCCCGCGGCCTTGCCCGGCCGCGCCGCGCGGAACCCATGGTTTGGACAAATCGGGTGAGCTGGACGAAGGTCTGAGCCCGGACTCGGTTCGACACGGAGGAACGCATGTCATTGCCGCGCAAGGCTGCCCTCGGCGTCGTGGTGGCGTCCGCAGCCACCTGCGCAATGGCGGGTGGCGTCGCGGGCGAAGCGTGCGCGGCCGGGAATTACTGTGGCGCTCTTGCTCTTTCGTCAAGCATCGGAGCCGTCGCTGCTGCGGTGGACTATCCGGACGCCGCGGCGGCGGAAACCGCGGCGCGCGCCCAGTGTGGTAGCCGCGACTGCCGGGCGGTCGTGCAATTCTGGAACGCCTGCGGGTCGGTGGCCCGCGGCGCCGACGGCCGCTTCGGCTGGGCCTGGGCCGCTACCCGCGCCGAAGCCGAACGCCGCGCCATCGAGGTCCTCGGTCCCAGCGCCCCGCCCTTCCCGGATCTGGGCAGCGCGGTGCCCAGATCCGCCAGTGTCCGGCTGACGGCCTGTACGGCGACCGCCGGGTAGATCCGAGCATTGCGGAAGTCTATGGCCGGGGCTGCCGCTGCGGCGATGAGCTACCCAGTCATTCAGCGGCGCAATACTTTTCGGGCCAGCCAATTGCCGAAGAACTGGATGCCCTGCACGCCCGCGATGATGATGAGCGTCGCGACGAGCGTGACCTGCCAGTCGAAGCGCTGGTAGCCGTAGACCAGGGCGAAGTCACCGAGTCCGCCGCCGCCCACGGTTCCCGCCATCGCGGACATGTCGACGATCGCGATCACCACGAAGGTGTACCCGAGAACCAACGGCCCGAGCGCTTCGGGAATCAGCAGCGTCAGGATGATCCGCAGCGGGCCGGCGCCTACCGCGCGCGCTGCCTCGATCACGCCGGGGTCGACGGTCACCAAGTTCTGCTCCACGATCCGCGCGATGCCGAACGACGCCGCGACGATCATCACGAACGCCGCCGCCTCGGTGCCGATGGTCGTACCGACCACCTCGAGCGTCACCGGCCCGAGCGCCGCGAGCAGGATGATGAAAGGGATCGGCCGCACCACGTTGACGATCACGTTGAGCAGCAGATTGATCGGCGCGTTCGCCAGCAGCCCGCCCTTGCGGGTGGTGTAGAGCGCGGTGCCGAGCAGCAGCCCGATCAGGCCGCCGACTACGAAGGTGAGCGCCACCAGATAGAACGTAGTGCCGATGGCCTCGTTCAGCACCGGCCGCAGTTTGTCCCAATCCGTATGCATCGGTACTCCTTTCAGGCCGTTCGGCGATCGAGTTCGGCGATCACCTTGTCGACGGCATCGTCGGGGCCGTGCAGCGCCAGCGTGAGACTGCCGAAGGTCTTGTCCTGCAAACTGCTCACCCCGCCGTAGACCACCTCGAACCGGACGTCGGCGAACGCCGCCGCGGACAGCGCCGCGCCGATGCCGCGCCCATCGTCGATGTCGACGGTGACCAGGCGTCCGCCGTGGCGGTCGGCGAGCCTGCGCAGCTCGTCCTCGGACGGGCGGTTGTGCAGTACTGTCTCGACGAACGACCGGGTGGGCAGCGCCTGCGGGGTCGCGAAGACCTCGAAGGTGCCGGCGAGTTCCACGATCCGTCCCTCGGCGAGCACCGCGACCCGATCGGCGACCGCCCGGATGACGTCCATCTCGTGGGTGATGACCACGATGGTCACGCCGAGCTCGCGGTTGATCTTCGTCAGCAGCCGCAGTACTTCTCCGGTGGTCTCCGGGTCCAGCGCCGAGGTCGACTCGTCGGCCAGCAGCAGCGACGGCGAGGTCGCCAGCGCTCGCGCGATGCCGACCCGCTGTTTCTGGCCGCCGGAGAGCTGATCCGGATAGCTGCGCGCCTTGTCCGACAGACCGACGAATTCGAGCAGCTCGGCGACCCGCGCCTTACGCTCGGCACGCTTCCAGCCCGCGACCTTCAGCGGATACTCGATGTTCCCCGCGGCCGTGCGGGATCGAAACAGGTTGAATTGCTGGAACACCATCCCGATGTCGCGGCGCAGTCGGCGCACCTGAGCCTCCGGCACCCCCGTGATGGGCGTGCCGGAGATTTCGATCGTGCCGCTGGTGGGCTTCTCCAGCGCGTTGATCAATCGGACCAGCGTGCTCTTGCCCGCGCCGGAATAGCCGATCACGCCGAAGATCTCGCCGTGCGCGATGCGCAGGTCGATGTCGTCGAGCGCGACTTGACGCTGCGGCCCCGTGCCGAAAATCTTGGTGACCGACCGAAATTCGACCGCGGGAACGGTCGTGTCGCTCACTTGCCGTCGCGGATGGTCTGCTGCACCCGCTGCAGGATCGGCTCCAGTTCGGGGCCGCTGCGCCGGACTTCGACCGCCGTACCCTTG
This sequence comes from Nocardia sp. 2TAF39, assembly GCF_052114905.1. Taxonomy (NCBI): domain Bacteria; kingdom Bacillati; phylum Actinomycetota; class Actinomycetes; order Mycobacteriales; family Nocardiaceae; genus Nocardia; species Nocardia sp. 2TAF39. The sequence continues at coordinate 33,243 of NZ_JBFRFQ010000054.1, read as the reverse complement.
GTCACGTCGCTGAGCGCCTTCTGCACCTCCGGGTCGTGCCAGAGTTCGACCAGTTGCAGATACTTCGGGTTGTTCTTGTCCTCGGCGCGGGCGACCAGGGCGTTGATGTACGGCTCCGCGGCCGGGTTCTTCGGATCATCCTTGTACAGCGCCGAATTCGGGTCGATGCCGGAGCGCTCCAGGAAGGTGTTGTTGATGACCGCTCCGTCCACCGACGCCAGCGACAGCGCGGTCTGGGCGGCGTCCACCGGGGTCACTCGAACCTTCGACGCGCCCTTGTCGATGTCGGCGGGGGAGGGCGCCTTGGTGTCGGACGACAATCTCAGCAGACCGGCGGCTTGCAGGACGAACAGGGCGCGTGCCTGGTTGGTCGGGTCGTTCGGGATCGCGATCTCTGCGTTCGGCGGGATCTCGCCGAGCGACTTGTGCTTCTTCGAGTACAGGCCGAGCGGCACGATATAGGTGGCGCCGATCGGCGTCAGCGTGTCGTTGTTCGCGACGTTGTAGGCGCCGAGGAACTGCAGGTGCTGGAACAGATTCACGTCGATCTGCTTCTGTGACAGCGCGAGATTCGGCTGTTTGTAGTCGGAGAAGTTGGTGATCCGCAGCGTGATGCCCTTGTCCTTGGCCCGCTGCTCGAAGACGTCCCAGCTGTGATCCTTGTCGGTGGTGCCGATTCGCACTACCGTGTCCGAGGAGCCGTCGTCGGTGCCGCAGGCCGTCAGGGTCAGGGCCGCGGCGGTGGCTACCAGGACCGGGATCGCCAGTACCCGATGGAATTTCACTCGTGCTCCCGAATGCTCGTCGCGATATGAACCCGGTAATCCAAGCGACCGAGAAGTTCGAGCGACAACGGTTTCAATTGTGGTGAATGAAATCCTTCACAAAAACTGGACGGTTGTCTAATTTGCTCGAAATGCGCCTGATCCACCGACTTCTGCCGATCCCGCTCCTGTCCGCCCTGGCAATCGCCTCGGTCGCCTGCGGCGGTGCGGATCGCTCCGACGTGATCCGCGTCGGTGTGAACGATCTGTCGCTCCCGCATTGGGCGGTTTACCGGAAGAAGGCCGCCGAGCAGGGCATAACGGTGGAATTCACCAACTTCACTGATTACAACCAGCCCAATCCCGCGCTGGCGCAGGGGCGGATCGATCTCAACAAGTTCCAGCACGTGCGGTACCTGGCCAACTACAACGTCCGCAACAACGACACCCTGGTGCCGATCGGTGCCACCGAGATCTTCCCGCTGACGCTGTACTCGCGGAAGCACACGTCGGTGGCCGACATCCCCAAGGGTGGCCAGATCACGCTGAGCAACAACCCGGCCAACCAGGTGCGGCCGTTGCTGAGCCTCGCCGCGGCCGGGCTCATCGTGCTGAAGAATGGGGCGAGCTGGGACTCGAAGATCGAGGACGTGGACATCGACGCCTCCCGGGTGAAGCTCACAGCCATCGACCCGACGCTCACCGCGCAGTCGCTGGGCAGCGTCGACGCCGCCTTCGTCGACGACACCTTCGCCCGCCCGGCCGGCCTGACGGCCGACGAGGTCATCCACGCCGACGACCCCGAGCGGCCGGAACTGAAGCAGTACATCAACGTGTTCGCAGCCCGCGCCGCCGACAAGGACAATCCGACCCTGCTGAAGCTCGCGCAGCTCTACCACGATCCGGAGGTGGCGGCCGCGATCCGCGCGGAAACCGGCTACCAGGGGATTTTCAAGACCAATCCCCCCGCCGACCTACAAGCGACGCTGGCCGAGCTGGAGGCGCGGTTCCGCGAGTAGCCCCGGCCGACCTCGAGGTCCATTTCACCCGCGGCCGGCCAGGTGGGTCGCAGTTCGGCAGAGGCGAGATAGCGCCGGACTCGTTCGATGGGGCCGGTCTGGCCGTCGCAGAACCGAACAGCCGTCGGAACGCGCCGCTTGTGCTGTCGGCGCCAGGATCGTGAAGTGGACGGATTTCCTGGGCTTCGTGGCGTCTCACGGCGGGATGGCGATTCCCAGGCCCCTTACCCACGGATCCAGGATCTCGATCGCGTGCAGGTCTGGTCGAGTGAGAGGCGTGCCGGAAAGCGCGGTTCCCGCAGCTCTCGGCACAATAGCGTCCAGGCCTCGAACCTCAGTTGACTCGGCGTGCCCTCTCACGCAGACTGTGCTCAAACCGGACAGTATTGTCCGGTTAGGTGGCCCGGACGATGTAACCGGATACCCGAATCGAAGGGATCGCCATGAGCAACTCGGACAGCGACCGTCGGGTCGTAGTGATCACCGGGGCGGGGTCCGGCATCGGCCGCGCGATGGCCTTGGCATTCGCGGCGACCGGAGCGCGCGTGGTGGCCGCCGACATAGCACTGGGCAACGCCGAGAAAACGGCCGCCGAGATCGGCGACGCGGCCATAGCCGTCGGCGTCGACATCTCGGACCAGGCATCCGTCGACGACCTGGTGCAGCGTGCGCTCGACATCTTCGGCCGCATCGACGTACTGTGCAACAACGCGGGTGTGCTCGACACCATGGCGCTGCCTGCCGATACCCCGATCGAGGTGTGGGACCGGGTGTTGCGCATCAATCTGACCGGAACGTTCCTGGTCACCCATGCGGTCGTGCCGCATATGCTCGCCAAGGGCAGCGGCGTGATCGTCAATACCGCCTCCGAGGCCGGTATCCGTGGCGGCGCGGCAGGGATCGCCTACACCGCTTCCAAACATGGCGTCGTCGGCATCACCAAGAATGTGGCGTGGGCCTATGCCAACGACGGCATCCGCTGCAACGCCATCCTGCCCGGCCCCACCCTGACCGGCGTGGCCGCCGAGGCGGCGAATTTCGACCCGACGGGCGTAGCCCGCCTGCAGCCGATCATCTCGCTCAACCAGAGCATCGCCCAGCCCGAACAGATGGCTGCCGTCGCCGTCTTCCTGGCCTCCGACGCCGCGTCCTCTGTGAACGGCGCGATCGTCCCGGTCGACGGCGGCTGGTCGGCGGGCTGAGCCGAGGCCGCGGTCCCTCGGCTGTGGCGATGAGCACGCGGTACACCACTGAATGCCGGTGCCACCTCCTGGCCGCCGGTAGGCACTGGTGACTTCGGCGGTCGACGGCGGCTGGTCGGCGGGCCGACATGAGCGTCGCAGGATTCGATACCGGCTTCGCTCCGTCCAATACAAGTGGCACGACAGTTTCCGAGGGCCGCCCTTGCCCCACGACTGGGGCGGCCGGCTCGACGCCTTGCGTAAGCACACTCGACGATTGGAGATGTGGCTGCTCGGACGTTAGCGGTGCATTCACCAGGCGCGCCATTTCTTGATGCGATCTTGCGGATCATCGCCCGATTCTTTACAGAATCTCTACGGCACGGGGTAGGCCGAATTCCGCGAGTCGACCTTAGGCTGGCTGATCGTGGGTTCACCGGTCGATGTGGTCAAGCGTCTAGTTCTCGGGCGCCCGTTTCGCAGCGATCGGCTCGGTGAGACGTTGCTGCCCAAACGGCTGGCGCTGCCGATCTTCGCCAGTGATCCGCTGTCATCGGTGGCTTATGCGACGCAGGAGATTCTGCTCATCCTTACTTTGGGTGGGCTCGCCTACATACACCTTGCGCCCTGGGTTGCCGGCGCGGTCGTCGTCCTGCTCGCCGTTGTCGTGTTGTCCTACCGCCAGGTCGTGCAGGCATACCCGTCCGGCGGCGGCTCGTACGAGGTGGTCGCGAAGAACCTCGGACCGGTTCCGGGGCTGGTGGTCGCTGCAGCATTGCTCGTCGACTATGTGATGACGGTGGCGGTGTCCGTCGCTGCCGGCGTGGACAACATCATTTCCGCGGTTCCCGATCTGAATGCGCACCGAGTCGCGATCAATATCGGATTCATCGCGTTTCTGACCGCGATGAACCTGCGTGGTGTGCGGGAATCGGGACGGGCGTTCGCCGCGCCGACCTATGCCTTCGTCGCCGGCATCATGGTGATGATTGTGGTCGGCCTGACCGAGTCGCTGTTCGGGCAGGCGCCGGTCGCCGAGAGCGCTCACTATGAGATCCATGCCGAGCACATCGGTCTGAGCGCGGCGGCTCTGGCTTTCCTGGTGTTGCGCGCGTTCTCCTCCGGATGTACCGCATTGACCGGTGCGGAAGCGATCTCGAATGGTGTACCGGCGTTCCGGAAACCCAAGGCGCTCAACGCAGCCCGCACAATGGCGGCAATGGGCATCATCTCCGTCGTGATGTTCTCCGGCGTGACCGTGCTCGCCATGATCTCCAAGACGCGCGTTACCGAGAACACCTGCGACTTGATCGGCTTCCCCGGCGATTGCCGGACCGACCCGCAACGCACCGTGCTCGCCCAGCTTGCGGCGGCCGTGTTCGGAGGCCACAACGTGGCCTTCTACTACCTCATGGTGACGACGGCGCTGATCTTGATCCTCGCGGCGAACACCGCCTACAACGGTTTCCCGCTGCTGAATTCGATTCTGGCGCAGGATCGGTACATGCCGCGCCAACTACACACGCGTGGTGACCGGCTGGCCTTCTCCAACGGGATCATCCTGCTCGCGGTCGTGGCAGGCACACTGATCTACGCTTTCGACGGTTCGGCCACGCGCCTGATCCAGTTGTACATCGTCGGTGTGTTCACGTCCTTCACGCTGTGTCAGGCGGGCATGGTCCGGCACTGGAACCGCGACCTGGCCACGGCCGGCACGCCTGCCGAGCGTATGCGCATCCATCGGGCCAGGGCGATCAACGCGTTCGGCGCCTGCTTCACGGGCGTGGTTCTGGTGGTCGTGATGGTGACCAAGTTCACCCACGGCGCATACCTGGTCGTCTTCGCGATCCCGCTGCTCGTCGTGCTGATGTACCTGATCCACCGCCACTACACGGCGGTTCGCGCCGAACTCGACATCGATGATGGCGAGGGAGAGACACTGCCGAGCCGGGTACACGCGATCGTGTTGGTGTCGGGCTGGACCAAGGCGACCCAGCGCGCGGTACAGTTCGCCCGCGCCACCCGCCCGGACACCCTCACCGCGATCACCGCCAACGTCGACGACACCGAAACCCGCCTACTGAGCCAGGATTGGGAACGGCACAACGTGAGCATCACGCTGAAGGTGGTCGAGTCCCCGTATCGGGAGATCACCCGCCCTGTCCTCGACTACATCAAACGCCTGCGCCAGGCTGGACCCCGGGATGTCATCAGTGTCTTCATCCCGGAATATGTCGTCGGCCGATGGTGGGAGAACCTGCTGCACAACCAGAGCTCGCTGCGGTTGAAGGCGCGCCTGCTGTTCGAACCCAGGGTGATGGTGACCAGCGTTCCGTGGCAGCTGCAGTCGTCGAAGAGGCGCGACCTGTCGCGAGTCGAGCACAGTCCCGGCGAAGTACGCAGAGGAATTACCGGTTCACACCCCGCACCGAAGTAGCGGACGGTCGTAGGACTACCGCGCCGCACGGTGCGCAACATGGCCATCGGTCGCCTCTGGCACTGCCGCCGGAAGGGGCTGAGCTCGCTCCGTTCGGCGCGCTGCGTCCGCGCGACGAGGTGAACACCGTGGCCGCACTGCTGCAGTTCTTCGAGGAGCGCCGGGTCGCGCGGTGGTGGGCTGCGGTGCCGACGGCCCCGATGGACGGCTACCCGGGCGCTGCTGTGGACGTGTCGTGCGCCAAAGCATGCAGATAGTCGGACGTCGATCGGTCCGCAGGAAAATACGCTTCGACGGCGATCTCATCGAGTGTCACGTCGAACGCCGCACCGAATGTTGTGATGGTGTTGAAGAAGCACAGGTGCGCGTCTTCGTGCCGAATGTGGATCGTCAGTGCGATGTCGGCGCGGTCGAGGAAAACGGACTCGGTGGGCGAGTACACGCTCAATTCGTCGTATAGCGCGCTGAGCTCGAGGTCTCCGGTCTGCGCCGCCTGGCGGGCCAGCCGAGGGAGCAGAAAGGCGCGCACCTGGTCGAGATTGCCAAGGCGTGCCGCGAAACCCTTGGGGTGCAGGCCGATCCGCATAAGGTTCACCCGCGGCTCGCACAGTGCGGGATCGACGCCGTCCAGGAAGATCCGGGCGGCCGCGTTGGCAAACAACAAATTCCAGCGGCGGTCGACCGCCAGCGCCGGATACGGCTCATGGCCCGAGAGCACCCGGCGCACGGCCGCGCGCGCGTCGGCGAGATCCGGGTCGTCCAGCGGCGTGTGCCGGTAGGCAGGCGCATGCCCGGCCGCGACCAGCAGCTGATTACGTTCACGCAGCGGAATGTGCAGTTGTTCGGACAGCCGCTCCAGCATCGGCGGACTCGGGATGGTGCGGCCGGTCTCGACGAAGCTGACATGCCGGGCCGAGGTGCCCGCGCGCAACGACAGTTCGAGCTGGCTGAGCCCGCGCCGCCTTCGCCATTCGCGCAACTGTTCGCCGACCGGGCGATGGTGGTTCACTGCGCCAGTATCGCCGCATGGGCGACCGAGCCGCCATTACATGCCTGGTAATCGACAGTGCGCGCCCCGGCTGCGACGGTGACCGCATGACACACGACACCCCCGCCATGCGAAACAAGAACCTCGTCCTGCACGTACTCGCGCAGTTCGCCGAGGGCAACCTCGAGGCCCTGCGCGCCGCGCTGCACGAGGACTTCCGTGAGCACAGCCCCGGAAACCCCTCCGGCCGAGACGCGTTCGTCGAGTTCGTGGCCGGCTCCCCGGTCGCGAAAGCTCGGATCGACGTGAAACGCGTCATCACCGATGACGAGTACGCCGTCGTGCACTACCACATGATTCCGGAGGACGACCCGCGCGGCGTCGCCGTCGTCGACGTCTGGCGACTGGTCGACGGAAAGATAACCGAGCACTGGGACGTGCTGCAGCCGGTGCCGGATCCGGACCTGATCCCGCACGGCATGTTCTGACATAGTGCGCTGGTGGCTGTCGGCCGCGGCGGATCAGCGTGCGCATAGTGCGGCACGAACTCCGCGTCCGGCTCCGGTGTCAACGGGATTCGGCCCGCAAGGTCATGCGCCTTTGCGGGCCGCGGACTTCTTGGCGGTCTTCTTCGCGGGCGCCTTCTTCGCCGTGCTCTTGGCGGCGGTGCTTTTGGACGTGGAGCTTCTGGACGCGGTCTTCTTCGCCGTCTTCTTCGGCTCGCCCTTCTCGGAGGTCTTGTCGCCCGCCGAACGGCGTCCGCTCGCCTCGAGGCTGCGCTGCAACGCGGCGACGAGGTCGACCACCTCGGCGTCCATCGCGCTGGGCGCGGCCTCGGGCTGCTCGGGCACCTTGCCGGTGCCGCTGGCGATCGCCTCGTCGAGCAGGCGCGTCAGCTCGATCTGGTACTCGTCGGTGAACTGGTCCGGGTCGAAGTCGTCGGACATGGTCTCGACCAGCGTCTCGGCCATCTTGATCTCTTGCGGCCGCGGTTCGGCGACGCCGTCCAAGGATTCGAAGTCGACCGCGCGGACCTCGTCCGGCCACAGCAGCGTCTGCAGCACCAGGATGCCGTCACGGACGCGTAACGCCCCGAGCCTGGTCTTCTGGCGGAGCGTGAAGTGCACTAGGGCTGTGCGGTCGATCTGCTCCAACGTCTTGGCCAGCAGCACGTAAGCCTTCGGCGTGCTGGAATCCGGCTCCAGGTAGTAGCTCTTGTCGAACAGGATCGGGTCGATCTGCTCCGACGCCACGAACTGCAGCACCGGGATCTCGTGCTTTTCCGCCGCGGGCAGTTTCGCGAAATCCTCGTCGGTCAGAATGATCTTGGCGCCGTCGGGCGACTCGTAGGCCTTGTCGATATCGGCGTACTGGACGGACTTGCCGCACACGGTGCAGACGCGGTCGTATTTGATCCGACCTCCATCTTCGGAGTGCACCTGATGGAATCGGATGTCGTGGTCCTCGGTGGCCGTGTACACCTTCACGGGGACGTTCACCAGCCCGAATGCGATCGAGCCCTTCCAGATCGATCTCATGCACTCCATCATCGCCGAACCGCTACCACCTGCGCGAGTGAACCGGAATTCCGAGTGTCGCGGCGGCGACGCGCCGTCGCAGCCGCCAGGGCAGAGCCGTGAACAGCGAGCGCATCGCCGCGACGGTGCCGTTCAGGTCGGTGCGACCCGAGAGATAAGCGCGTTGCGCGGCGGGAGACAGCGTGAAGAACGAATCGAAGAACAGCGGGATGTCTTCGGGCGGCAGGGCCAGCAGCGCCCGTAGTCCGGCGGCGCGCAGATGGTGGACCGCTCGCGCGGACGTCGGCCACACGCCCTGACCCGCCGCCACCGCGTCGACCGTGGCCAGCGCGGCGCCGACGCTGTATCCGGTGGCGGGATGCAGGAAGCCACCCGCCGCCCCGAACGCGTCGCGGCTGGGCCGTCCGCCCTGCACCGGGAACCGAACCCGCTCGACCGGCTCGGTGCCGGTGAGCCGGATGCCGCGGGAGCGCAGTCGATGATGCAGGCGCTCACGCAGCTCGGCGCTCGCGAGCGCCGGGCGCCCGGCCAGACAGGTCTCCTCCAGCAGCATCCGACCGCCGCCCAGCGGCACCGCGTAGAGGAACGAGTGCGGCGCGTCGGGCGGTGCGCCGTGGTCGGCGCGCCAGTCCATGAACAGTGGCTCGAGGCCCGCGCAATGTTCCGCGTCCAGGATCAGTCCGTAGGCGGTCTGCTCTGCACGCGCGGGGGACCGGGCGAGGCCGCGCGCGTCGATCACCCGGCCGGCCGTAAGCGGCGTGCCCGACGCGAGGGTCACGCTGTCGCGCGCGATGTCTACCGCCCGGTCCGTGATTACCTGTGCACCGGTCAGACGCAAAGAGTCGTGCAACCGCGCGGTGTCCAGCACGACATATGCGCGGTCGAGGTGGTGCGCGCGAGTTCCCCACGCCATCGGCCGACGAACCGTCGCGGCGACGACCTCCGGGGCAAGCCAGTCCGGCAGCTCGTCGGCCCACGCCGCGTAGGTGGCCGCCCACGCGCGGTACGGCACGGGATCGACGACGGTGACCGTGAGTCCGCGCGCCAAGCCGCGGTGGGCGAGGGCACGACCGGCCGGGCCGAGCCCGCAGACGACGAGGTCCGGTGTCACGCCGTGCCCTGGCACGGTCGCGCCGTGCGGGGCGCGCCTCGGTGCATCGTCTGGTCCGCCCTTTCGCTCGCTCGGTGGTCGGAGCCTAGCCGCCGCGTTCGCTCCGCCGGGCGCTCTTGTCCCGAAGGTATGCCGTTCGCCCGTCGGCATCACGCGGAATGTGTTCTCGCTCACTGGGATTTCGCCCGCGTTGCTAGGATTCCTGGGCGCTGGCGCACGCATCCGGCCCCCGGTGTCGAGGGGTCGGAGGTGTTCGGCGTACCGGTGTGCTGTCGTGGTGTGCCGGACAGGTTGGCCGAACCGGCGACACCGCGGGAGTCCGAGGACGGTGCGGCGGAACGAGTTAGGGGAAACGCAGTGTTCGAGCTGACCAGGCGGCGCAGCCGGTGGATCCTTGGCGCCTTCGCGGTGCTCGCGCTGGTGATGGGCACGCTCAGCGCGACATTGTTCGACAAAGTGCAGGGCGGGGGCTACATCGACTCCGATAGCGAATCCAGCCAGGCGGCAAAGGTCCTCCGCGAAACCTTCGGCCAGGCCACCCCGAACCTCGTGCTGCTGGTGCAGACGCGCGCGTCGGTGGACGACGACGCCTCGGCCGCCGCCGCGACGAAGCTGGTCACCGAGCTGACGTCCGCCGCAGGCGTCGCAGGCGTCACCTCGTACTGGACCGAAAAATCACCCGCGCTGCGCAGCACCGACGGCACCAAGGGCCTGATCATGGCCGGCATCCGCGGCGATGAAGCCGAAGTCGAGAAGCGTGTCGGCGATCTCGCCGACCGTTTCGGCGGCACGCACGGCCCGCTCGAGGTACGGGTCGGCGGCTACGCGATGCTGCTGCACGAGACGGTGCAACAGAGCGAGAAGGACGTGGTCCTGGGCGAATCCATCGCTCTCCCGATCATGCTGGTCGCGTTGCTGCTTGTCTTCGGCGGTCTGGTCGCGGCCAGCCTGCCGCTGGTCGTCGCCATGGTCACCGTGCTGATCACGATGGGCGCGTTGTGGCTGATCGCGAGTGTCACCGACCTCGCGGCGACCGCGACCGACGTCGCCGCCCTGCTCGGGCTCGGCCTCGCGATCGACTACAGCCTCCTGATCATCAGCCGCTACCGCGACGAACTGGTCGCCGGGCAGCAACCCGCGGCCGCAGTGGTCGCGACGATGCGCTCGGCGGGCCGCACCGTCGCGTTCTCGGCCGTCACCGTCGCGGTCGCGCTGTCGGGTCTGCTGTTCTTCCCACCGCTTGCCGTGCGGTCCATGGGGTACGCGGGGCTCGCGGTCGCGGTGATCGCGGCGATAGTCGCGTTGACCGTGCTGCCCGCGATCCTCTTCCTGCTCGGCACCAGAATCGACAGCGGAAGGCTGTGGTGGTTCCTGCGCGCCGCGCGGCCCGCCCCGGGCGAGGGTGCCTGGCATCGCCTCGCCCGGTTCGTGATGATGCGGCCGGTGCCCATCGGCATCGCGATCACCGGGCTGCTGCTCGTGCTCGGCGCGCCGTTCCTCGGCGTGCATCTCGGCTTCCCCGACGAACGTTCGCTGCCGGAGTCGATGAACAGCCGCCAGGTCACCGAGACGATCCAGCGCGATTTCGCCGCCACCGAGCAGAACGGGCTGTTCGCCGTGCTGCCCGAGAGCGCTTACAGTGCAGCAGGGTTGGACGCCTACGCCAGGAAGCTGTCGAAGATCGAGAACGTCCGCCGGGTCGACACCTCCACCGGCAGCTACAGCCACGGTGGCCTGCTCGCCGCACCCACCCCGGCCGATGATCGCTTCCGCGCGGTGAACGCCGCCTACCTCGCGGTGGTTCCGGACACCACCGATCCCGTTGTGCTGGACCGGATCGCGGGCGACGTTCGCGCCGTACCCGCCGCCACGCCGGTCTTGGTCGGCGGCGTGGCCGCGGCGAACGCGGACGCGATCGACTCGGTGATATCGGCGCTGCCGTATGCGCTCGCCTTCGTTGTGCTGATCCTGCTCGTCGTGCTGTTCTTGCTCACCGGAAGTGTGGTGCTGCCGCTGCTCGCGATGCTGCTCAGCGTGCTGAGCTTGACCGCGACCTTCGGCGCGCTGGTCTGGGTCTTCCAGGACGGGCACCTGTCCGGGTTCCTCGGCTTCACCGTCACCGGTGACCTGCCGCCGACGGTGCCGGTCATGTTGTTCGGCGTGGCGTTCGGCCTCGCCATGGACTACCAGGTGTTCTTGCTGGCCCGCATCCGCGAGGAGTATCGGCGCACCGGATCCAACGCGCTGGCCGTCACCTCGGGACTGGAACGGATCGGCCGGATCGTTACGGCGGCGGCGGTGCTGATCTCGCTGGTGTTCCTCGGCTTCCTCGCCTCCGACATCACCTTCATGAAGGCGTTCGGCATCGGCTTGCCGCTCGCGGTGCTGATGGACGCGACCCTGGTGTGCGGATTCCTGTTGCCCGCGGCCATGGAGTTGCTGGGCGACTGGAACTGGTACGTGCCGGAACCGTTCCGCAAGCTGTATCGACGATTCGGGATCGAGGAGGGGCCGTCCGCGCTCGTGCCGCCCGATCGAGCGGAGTGGCGCCAGCCCGTCCGGCTCTGATCTGCGGTCTCCGGTCGGGTAAGGCCGGGCGCGGAGCCTGCGGAGCCCGCACGGGTGGGTCGACCGCCCGGGAGCGACAGCGATGAAGGAGGTTGTGGTGGTGACACGGTAACCGCCACCGACGAGGTCGACGCGAAGGCGGTGGAGAAATAGCTGCCCTACCGGCACGCCGACACGTTCGGCGCGCCGGCGTGTCGATAGGGCGGTTTGCCTGCGTGCGGGCGGATCGTCACAGTCCGCCGGTGGACAGCAGCCCGCCGTCCACCCGCACCGTCTCGCCGGTGATCCACGCGGCCTCGTCCGAAACCAGGAACCCGATCAGCCGCGCCACGTCCTCCGGCGATCCGAGCCGCTTCATCGGGTAGACGCTCGCGGCCTGCTCCTCGTCGGCCGAGTACAGCGCGTCGGCGAACTTCGTCTTGATCACACCCGGAGCGACCGCGTTCACCCGGATTTTCGGCCCGAGCTGCCAGGCGAGTTCGTCGGTAAGTCGGATCAGTGCGGCTTTGGACGCGCCGTAGGCCGCGATCACGCCGGTGGAGCGGATGCCAGCCACGCTGGCCACGTTGACCACGGCGCCGCCGTGGTCGCGCATCCACGCCTGGTATGCCTCCTGGATATAACCGAGTGCCGCGACCACATTGACGTCGAAGATCTTGCGCACCGCGTCCAAGTCGGCCTCCATCAGGGAGCCGAACACGGGGTTGATGCCGGTGTTGTTGATCAGGACGTCCAGCGAACCGAACTCCGCGACCGCGCGCTCGACCGCGGTCGAGCGATCCTCTGCGACGCCTGAGTTGCCTACCAGCGCGATGACCTGGCCTTGGTAGCCCAAACCGCGCAACTCGGTGGCCGCCTCCTCCAGCGGTTCCTTCTTGCGTGCGGTGATCAACACGTTTGCGCCGCGGCTCAGCAGCTCCGCCGCAACCGCCTTGCCGATGCCCCGGCTGGCCGCCGTGACCAGAGCGCTCTTGCCCAATAGATCGGTACTCATGCCATGGCACGCTAGCGCAGCCGTCGGTCCATTCCGTTACCGCAGTCACATGCGCGAGGCTGGATGGCGGGGCGGCCGTTCGTCCCGGGTAAAATCGGTGGTTCTTGTGCGCGTCGGGTCGCACAATCGAGCAGCAACCGTCCAGCACCACCAATCCGCGAGGAGAAGTTTGTGATCACCGCGACCGACCTGGAGGTCCGGGCCGGCGTCCGTACCCTGCTGTCGTCCCCAGGACCGGCGCTGCGGGTGCAGGCAGGCGACCGGATCGGACTGGTCGGGCGCAACGGTGCGGGCAAGACCACCACGCTGCGTATTTTGGCGGGTGAGGGCGAGCCGTACGCGGGAAAGATCCTGCGTTCCAGCGATATCGGCTATCTGCCGCAGGACCCGCGTGAGGGCAACCTCGACGTGCTGGCCCGTGACCGGGTGCTGTCCGCGCGCGGCCTGGACACGCTGATCCGCGACATGGAGAAGCAACAGGCGCTGATGGCCGAGGTCGCCGACGAGAAGGAGCGGGAGAAGGCGGTCCGCAAGTACGGCAGGCTGGAGGAGCGGTTCTCCGCGCTCGGCGGCTACGTCGCCGAGAGCGAGGCGGCGCGAATCTGCCACAGCCTCGGTCTACCCGACCGGGTGCTCGGCCAGGCGTTGCGCACTCTGTCCGGCGGTCAGCGCCGCCGAATCGAATTGGCGCGCATCCTGTTCGCGGCCTCCGACGGTAGTGGCGGTCGCTCGGACACCATCCTGCTGCTGGACGAACCCACCAACCATCTGGACGCCGACTCGATCACGTGGCTGCGCGGATTCCTGCAGAACCACGACGGCGGGCTGATCGTGATCAGCCACGACGTCGAGCTGCTCGCCGACGTGGTGAACAAGGTGTGGTTCTTGGACGCGGTGCGCGGCGAGGCCGATGTCTACAACATGGGCTGGAAGAAGTACCTGGACGCCCGTGCCACCGACGAACAGCGCCGTCGGCGCGAACGCGTGAACGCCGAGAAGAAGGCGAGCGCGTTGCGCGCGCAGGCGGCCAAGCTCGGCGCGAAGGCCACTAAAGCTACTGCGGCACAGAACATGGCCAAGCGCGCCGACCGCCTGATGGCCGAACTCGACGATGTGCGCGTCGCGGACAAGGTCGCCAGGATCAAGTTCCCCGAACCCGCGCCCTGCGGCAAGACACCGCTGATGGCCGAGAACCTGACCAAGGTCTACGGCTCGCTGGAGATCTTCACCGGTGTCGACTTGGCGATCGACCGGGGTAGCCGGGTCGTGGTGCTCGGGCTCAACGGCGCGGGCAAGACCACGCTGCTTCGCCTGCTCGCCGGGGCGGAGCAGCCGACCGCAGGCGCATTGCTGCCCGGGCACGGCCTGAAGGTGGGGTACTTCGCCCAGGAGCACGACACCCTGGACGACAACGCCACCGTGTGGGAGAACATCCGCCACGCCGCCCCGGACGCTGGTGAGCAGGATCTGCGCGGACTGCTCGGTGCTTTCATGTTCTCCGGTCCGCAGCTGGAGCAGCCTGCGGGCACTTTGTCGGGCGGTGAGAAGACCCGTCTTGCGCTGGCCGGTCTGGTCTCCTCGGCGGCGAACGTGCTGCTGCTGGACGAGCCGACGAACAACCTCGATCCGGTGTCGCGGGAGCAGGTGCTGGACGCGCTGCGCACCTACGCGGGCGCGGTCGTGCTGGTGACGCACGACCCGGGCGCAGCGGAGGCGCTGTCTCCGGAACGGGTGATTCTGCTTCCGGACGGGACGGAAGACCATTGGTCGGCTGAATACCTGGAACTTATTCAGCTCGCGTGAGTTTCATCACACGAACCCGTTGATCATGGCCTGCTGAGTGCTTAGCCTGGAAAGACGCTGCTCGGCGACTCGGAGGAAGCCATGAGCGACAGGCCCACGCAAGGCAAGGCCACATTGGGAAAGGGCACACGTGTCACCGGGAAGTCACGCGACCGCCTACAGACCCAGCTGAAGAAGCAATACGAGGCGGGTGCGAGCATCCGGTCACTGGCGCGGTCCACCGGCCGTTCCTATGGCTTCGTCCATAACGTGCTGGTGGAATCGCATGTGCAGCTCCGCAGTCGTGGCGGAGCCAATCGCCGCAAGAGACAGTAGGTGTCCCAGTAGATGCCGAACCGGCGTCGGTGGTGAGGATTTTCGCCGGTCCTGCGACGAATTCGCGTCCGGCGGGCCGGCCCGACCCGACCTGCCGAGACAGCCCACCCGCCGGATCGGCGCCGATCTGCCCGGCGAGGTCGCGGACCTGAAGAACAGCCCAGGCAAGCCGGTGGTGGTGTTTGCCAGTGTGCGCACGGCACGGGGTTTCCTGCGCCTCGACGCGGCGGATGAGCTTCGGCTGCTGGTTTTTCCGATACTGCTCCGCGCGGGCCGTCGGGTGTTCGATGAGGTCGCGCCGCGGCAACTGCGGCTCGTGGCTGCCGTTTCGTTCCCGAAGTCGGGTGTGGTGCGGCAGAGCTATCGCCGGGATCAGTAGCCCGCCACCATGCCGTCGCCGTCGACCAGGAGGTTGGCCAGGCTGCGGAAGATCGGCAGGCCGGTCTTGATCTCCAGGTAGGCGAACTGGCCCTGCGGGTTGACCTCGAGGAAGTAGTACTCGCCGTCGCGGCCGAGGCGAATGTCGAGGACGCCGAAGGACAGTCCGAGTGCGCCCATCAGCGTCGCGAGCGACTTGCTCACCGCGGCGGGCAGGTGGTCGGGCACGAAATCGACCGAGGTGTCCAGGCGGGAGTCGACCTTGCCGACACCGGCTTGCGAGTCGATGCGCACAGTCCATTCGACGCCGTCCACCCAGACCACACGCAGGTCGCAGGAGGCATCGACATAGTCCTGGAAGGTGGTCGGCGCCGAACGGATCGCGGCGAGCCTGCCGAAATCGTCTCTGGTGATGATCCTGGTCTCGGCGAACTCGGCCCGGCTGGTGCCGGTTCGCTTGTAAACCACCGGGCCCGGCCGGGATTCGATGAAGGCACGAGCCTCCTCCGGGTCGTTGGTGATCAGCGTCTCCGGCACGGTGAACCCAGCCCGCAGCGCCGTCTCCAGCTGTACGATCTTGCGGCCCGCGGTACGGTCGGCGCCGGGATCGTTGACCCAGTAGGCCGGGATCGACCAGAGCAGACCCTGAATGAACCCGTCGCATTCGGACTGGCGAAAGTCGTTGTCCGAGGCGCGTACCCCGGCGGGCACCCGAGTGGGATGCGGGCGCCGCCACCACACCGATTGGACGTCGTCGAGTCCCATCAGGTGTGAAAGCGAGCGCGCGGTACCGAGCCGGTCCAGCCGGAAACTGCCGGCCTCGCGCGGAAAATCGCGTAGATCGAGCTGAATCGGGCTGAGCCCGTGGTGTTCTCGTAACGTCGCCGCCATCGCGGAGCCGTGCAGATCATCGGATTCGGACACGATCAGGACCGAACCCTTCCGGCGTGCCGCCATGTGCCGGCCGTTCAGTCGAGGCTGTCGCAGTTGATGCCGTCGTCGCTGCCGTCGAACGATTTGGTCTGGCAGTAGGTGAACGTCGTGCCATTCGACCCGGGGCAGTCGACGAGTTGCATACGGTCGGCCCAGATTTCGGTGAGCTGGCGGAGTTGGTCGTCGCCCAGCGCCTCGGACGGCGACTCCGGGATGGTCATCGGCCGATCCACCAGGTCGATGCGCAGTCGCCGGGTGAAGTCGGCGGTGGCGCCGGCGCGGATGTCCACAAGCACCGGACGGCCGTCTTGATCGGGGTGTGGCGCCGCGGAATCCACCACCCGCAGCACGTCGGACCGACAGAACGTCCACGTTCCCTCGGCGACGCGCACGGTGATCTCGCGTTCCGATTCCGCGACCAGCAGACCCTGGAGCGGAGGAACGCGATCACCCTTCGGCGCGCTCCCGGGAAGGCGAATTCCGTCGGTCATAGCCGTTTCTCCGATCTGCTCACGATTTGCCACGACCCCCTGGCCTGTGCGCGATCATATCGCGGGAAGAGCGACGATCGGTTGGGATCGAGAGATTTCACGGCCGGTGGCGAACCGAATTCCGGTGTGAGAGGCGCTAGAGCCGAAAGTTTTTCGGCAGGCCCGGAATTGTTTCGGAGCAATCTTATAGCTATCTCAATGTGGTGCGAGATCGGTGCTCATAGCGCGGGATTGGCCGCCGCGCTTCCGTGCGTACCGTCGTCGGACGCCGAGTGGGTCCGGGCGATCGGCGAGTTCGGTGCGCCGTTCGTCCGGTGACGCCAGAAGTTTGCGGGCGGACGGATCGAGCGGTCCGAGGGCGATGGCATCCGGGTTGTGAATATCCGCCCGCGGCGCCGTTGTTCCGAGTGGCTCCGGCGGATCTGTCATCGTTGCGGTGGCCGGCCGCTCAGCGTCGGTTCGCGTTTCGTTCGGCCCACCAAGCTGGGGCGTCGACGAAGTGGTTGTCGAACTCTTCCTGGGACGCCGCGAGATCGGCGAGCGTGGATTCGCCCTTGGCAATCCGGTCCAGTAGCCGGAAGTACTCGAAGCGCTGTACGCCGGGCGTGAGCGCGATCATGATGCGCGCCGAGCTGTCCGGCGTGGCGCCGAAGGCGTGCGGCATGAACTTCGGCACGACGATCGAGCCGCCTGCCTCGACCGTCACGATCCGATCGCCCGCCAGTAGCTGCAGTTCACCGTCGGCGACGTAGAACAGCTCGTCGGACTGAGTGTGGTAGTGCGGCGTCGCGCCGTCGGCGCCGCGGGCCATGGTGACTTCGAGGGTGCTCAGCGCGCCTCCTGCCTCCTCGGCGTCGATCAGCAGGCGCATGGTGACCGACTCGGTGCCCAGTGTCTCGGCGTCCTGTGCCTGGCGGATCGCGACGTCTTTACGCGGGGTGGTGATCATCTCGGACTCCAGTTGGTTCGGTGATTAATAATTCGCTATCGAACTATATACCGGCGAATAGAATCTTGTCCATGACCGAGCAGATATCAGATCCGATCGACGAGATCGTGGCGCAGTGGCGATGCGAACGACCGGATCTCAACCTGGAGGCCATGGCCGTGATCGGCCGTCTCGGAAGGCTGATGGTGGTGGCGCAGCGCGAGATCGAGGCGGTGTTCGGCAAGCACGGTCTGCAGCGTGGCGAGTTCGATGTGCTTGCGGCCCTGCGCCGTTCGGGCGAGCCGTTCGAACTGAACCCATCGGTGCTCGCCGCTACGCTCATGCTCTCGCGCGCGGGCATGACCGGGCGGCTGGACCGCCTGGAGGCGGCCGGTTTGGTGCGTCGCATCGCGGACGCCGCAGACCGCCGCGCGATCCGGGTCGCCCTCACCAGCGCCGGGCGGGAATTGGTCGACATCGTCGTCACCGAGCACACCGCGAACGAAACCAGGTTGCTGTCCGTGCTCCCCCCGGGGGATCGGCGCGAACTGGACCGGATCGTGCGGGTGCTGCTCGGCAACATGGAGTCGGGCGAGTAGCCACCCGGGCGTTCTCCCGTCGGATCTCGCTTCCGCGTGGCGAAACGCGTGTCGCGATGAGGTTGCCCGTTACTCGGGACGCGCTGTGCCGCAGGGATCTACCTTGGAATTCCGTACCGAAGGTCGGTGCGGTGCGCGAGGAGGTCACGATGATCGACATCATCACGTTCCGTGGCACCGGTGAGCCTCGGAACCCTGACGGCGCGCCTGCGGGCATGTTGCACTACGTCACCACATTGCTCGACACCGACCGGTTCAGCTCTTTCGAACCGGACTGGCCCGCCTCGGTGGGCCCTGTGCCGAACGGAGGGGGCCCCTCGCTGGACACTTCGGTGCGGCTGGGCATCGCCGCGGGGGTGCGGGCGATCCAGGAGTCACCGAATGTCTGTGGTCTGCTGAGCTATTCGCTCGGCGGGATCTGCGCGAGCCGGATCCTGGAAGGCGTCCGATCGGGAAAGTACAAGAACACCGATGGCACGCCGCTGGAAATCGCGTTCGTGGTGAACATCGCCAACCCGCTGCGCCGTGCGGGAGAGTCGGTCGGAAACCTCTGTGCACCATCGACTTTCGGCTTGCATGGTCAGCATGGCTCCTGGCCCGCTTCCGTGGCGGTCCGCGAGTACGCGAACCCTGGCGACATCATCACCGCGTCTCCGGCGGACTCGCCCCTGCGCATCATCGACGCGGGTGTCTCGCCGTTCTCCTTCGTCGAGGGCGCCCGCATCGGCGACGTCGCGCCGTTGATCTTCGCCGAACTGCTCGAAGTGCTGATGCGGGACCCGATCGCCAACCTCGACCGCTACGCCACCGCGGTCCGCGGCGTCGTCGGCTACCTGACCCCGCCGCCCGACGGCCAGCATGTGCTCTACGCGGCGCACACCATGCCAGGCACGAGTGCTCTCTGGACCACGCACGCCGCGGAGTACATCAACACGACGTACTGAAGACTCCCTCCGCTACCACTGACGCTCCCCGCTTCTCGCCCAGATCTACAACGGGACGACTGATTTCGCACGCACATGGGTAACTCCATGTACTCGCATCGAACTAGTGGGTCGCTTCCGAAGTAGTTGGGCGATGGTTTCTGGTTGAATGCGGTGTGCGAGCTGCTCGTCTGGTGTTGCGTGACGGTGATCGGGAGATCCTGCAGGGCTGGATTCGGTCGAGGTCGATGAAGTCCGGGCTGGTGTTGCGGGCCCGGATCATCGTGCTGGCTGCTGATGGGGTGGCTCATGCCGAGATCGCGCGACGGTTTTCGATCTCGCGGCAGACGGTGATCAATTGGCGGACTCGTTACCAGGCGCATGGCTTGGTCGGATTGAACGACGAGGACCGTTCGGGCCGGCCGCGGACGTTGGATCGGGACAAGCTGATCACGACCACGCTGACGCCGCCGCCGCGTAAATATGGTGTGACGCATTGGAGTTCGCGTCTGCTGGCCGATCACCTGGGTATCGCTCACGGCACGGTGTCGAAGGTGTGGCGTGAGTACGGGGTGCAGCCGTGGCGGGCCGAAACGTTCAAGTTCTCCACCGACCCGCAACTGGCGGGCAAGGTCACCGACATCGTCGGGCTGTACATGAACCCACCCGAGAACGCGATCGTGTTGTGCGTGGACGAGAAGTCCCAGATCCAGGCGTTGGACCGGACGGCGCCGATGCTACCGATGCAGATCGGGATGCCTGAACGCCGAACCCATGACTACGTCCGTCACGGCACCACCACCTTGTTCGCCGCTCTCGAGATCGCGACCGGCAAGGTCACCGGTGTCTGCAAACCGCGCCACCGCCACCAAGAATTCCTGGCCTTCCTCAAACATGTCGCCCGCGCCTACCCGAGCCGCGAGCTGCATCTGGTGATGGACAACTACGCCGCCCAYAAGAAGGCCGAGGTCCGTGACTGGCTGGCCGAAAACCCACGCATACGAGTGCATTTCACACCGACCTCGGCGTCCTGGATGAACTTGGTGGAGGTGTGGTTCGGCATCATCGAACGCCAAGCCATCCACCGCGGCACCTTCCGCAACGTCCGCGAACTGACCATCAAGATCCGCGCGTTCATCAACGGCTGGAACCCCCGCGCTCACCCCTTCGTGTGGACCAAGACCGCCGAGCAGATCCTCACCAAGGCCCACCGTCCAGCAACTTCAAATACGGCCCACTAGGGAGCGATGGGTGTCGTTGTCAAGAGTTGGCAGCGTTGGGTGTCGCTGGTTCAGAGAGCTTCTGAGCTGCGGATACATTCAAATCCTGCCCCGTTCTGGCTGTGATGTCGATTACGAGCGTTGGCGTGCGTGGGTGTCGTTGGTTGACGTCAGCCATTAAATGGCGGGTTTGATGACAAGCCACGACGGCTGGCCAGCAACCATGCCGGACATGAGCGATCGGACGAGAGTGCAGTTTTGCCATCGCATGGGCGTCGATCGCCTGCAGTTGGCCCCTGTCGTAGGTTCGTGCCCTGGGCACGGCACGCAAAACATGGGCAACTGAAAAGCGCCTGGTCATCGTGGGTACGTATCCCGTCTGAGAGATCGTGATGCCCTGCGTGGTGGTCCCAACTGGTCCTGCGGGCCTGCTTGATTCGCGTAGGAGCGTGACGAGTCCGGGTGTTCGCTGCGGGTTCTCAAAGGCCGCAGCGGTATTCGGTACATCTCCCGGGCATCTGGAATGAGGCGTTTTGGAGTGGACCAATTCGATGCTCAAATGAATGAACATTGACCCCTCTACCACTGGGATGCAACCGTCGGCGGTCACGGTATTTCGGCGTTGCTGGATATCAGGCGAATGCACCCGTCGCGTGACGGCTGGCCGGCGACAACTCCGGCAGCATCCCGAGACTCCATGTCTATTCTTCGGGCTGCTGGACTCGGTGATGCGGTGACCTTTGTCTCTGCTCAGTGACGGCGCGGAGCGAGATGTTCGAACCAGGAGTCGACCACGAGTTCACCAAGGTGGCGACGCGGTCGAGAAGAGGTGGTCTGGGTGTCGGAGCGCCCGTCGCGGTCCGTGTGTTGCGGGCGCGACCGTGGGCTACGAACCTGCTGATGCGCGTGTCGGACCGGTTCGAGGGCTGGTGCGGATGGCTATGTCAACCTGAAGTGGCCCCGCCGTGACGGGTTGAACTGGCCCCGGCTCGGGTGGTGTGGGTGAGATTCAGCTGAGAGCTATGGCATCGCCGACAGGGGGAAGTCGGCCTGTCCTGTGAGATGGCGCTGGGCGATAGTGTTGGTGATCGTGATGTCAGGACGAACAGACTGGGATCGGCCACACGCGTTCGCGGCGACGAGCACGGCGGACGGCCGAGATCGCGCAACGCCTATCGTCCTTGCCGCTATCTACGTCGTGGTCTCGGTCTTCTTCGGGCCGCTCCTGTTCGCGGGCGGTGGTGACTTATGTGATGGTTCCTATGGACTATTCGATTCCGGCACACCTGGGGCACAACTCACCCCAGAGGTCAGGCATGTTCTGATCTTTCAAGTCGCTGGCGCGACCGCCATGCTCACCACAGGGTGCTTCCTGCTGGCGTATCTCTGGATGCGCCGCCACCACATGAGCCGACTCGCGCTCACGCTGAGCAGCCTCGGAATTGTCGCGATGATGATCGGGTTCAGCGTGATATTCACGTCCCTGGCCCCAGGGGGCCAGGTGTGCCAACTGCCCAATTAGTGCTACGTTCCTCAAACGTAATCGATGACGACCGCTTCATCGCCCGCGGCTCCGGCAATCCTCCCGACCAACCCCGCCCGATAGTCATTTCCCCTTTCCAGCGTTTTCGGTGCTCACCCCACCTCGTGAGCGACGGGTCGTGGTCGAGGAGCTCTGGCCCGGTCGTGTTGCGGCGTGTTGTGTTTTGGAGTGGGCGAGTCGGTAGCTGTCGGTGCCGGTGTGGATGATGGTTCCGCCGTAGGTGAGTCTGTCGACGATTGCGGCGCAGAGGCGTGGATCGGTGAAGGTTTTCGTCCATCCGGAAAAGGCTTCGTTTGATGCGATAGCGACGCTGTTCTTTTCCTCACCTTCGGTCAATACTTGGAAAAAGAGTTCGGCTCCGCGTTTATCCAGTTCCATGTAGCCGAGTTCATCGATGCATTAAAGGTCCACTCGCCCCTAACGGTTGATGGTTTTGGCGAGTTGTTTCTCGTCGGCGGCTTCGACGAGTTCGTTGACCAGTTTCGTGGCGAGGGTGTAGCGGACCCGGTAGCCTTTTTCGGCTGCGGCGGTGCCCAGGGCGGGGACTGTCTGAGATCTGGCTCTGTCGCATTTTCGGTGGTGATTCGTTGATCTTGACGGCACGATGTTGCGGTGTTCGAGGTGAATGTTCCTGCTGCCGTGGTGTTTTCGGGGTTGTCGCCGATGGTGGTGGAGGATGCGGTCGACGATGGGCATCGGGTCGTGGTGTGGGCGCGGACGCCCGATGCTCCGGCGGCGTGTCCAAGGTGCGGTGCCGGGTCCACACGGGTGCACGGCTATCATTGGCGCAGGCTCACCGATGTGCCGCTCGACGGGCGTCCGGTGATCGTGAACGTACAGGTCCGCCGACTGGTCTGTCCGACAACGTACTGCTGCAACACCTTTCGTGAACAGGTGGCCGGTGTTCTGGAACGCTACCAGCGCCGCACGACACGCCTGACCTGGCAGGTGCAGTCGGTGGTGCGGGAACTCGCCGGACGAGCCGGCGCCCGATTGCTGGAGCGGTTGTCGGTCCGGTTGTCCCGACATACCGCGGTGCGGGTGCTGCTGGGAATCCGCTTGCCGCAGCGGTCGATCCCGGAGGTAGTGAGTGTCGATGATTTCGCGTTGCTGCGCCGACACCGGTATGCCACCGTCGTGATCGACCCGGTGTCCCACGACCGCATTGATGTCCTGTCCGACCGCAAGTCCGACACGCTCGCCGCCTGGCTGAGCGACCATCCCGAGGTCACGACCGTGGTGCGGGACGGTTCCACCACCTACGCCGAGGCGGTGCGCCGCGCACGCCCCGGTGCGACCCAAGTGTCGGACCGCTGGCAGTGCGCCATGAGGCGCCTGTGCGCCGTGAGGCGCTGGATATCGAGGGAGGTGAGAGACCTTCTCGCCGGGTTGTCGCAGCAGCCCGGTTGGAGCGGAGCGCAGTCCGACCCGGGAGGTGCCGGGTAGGGCGGGAAGCAGCGCTGACAAAGCCGGGACTGTCCGGGACTACCAGACGGGCAGGGTCCGGCAAGCGAGATCGGACGGCATACGAACAGGAACCAGTAGAACGCTTCGTAAGCGAGGCACCGGCTCAAATCTGGTGGATATGGGCCGGGATGCAGTGCACGACAACCCGTGTGGGTGGTCGACTCCGAAGCCGGCTTGGCGTGCCGGTGGGGAGGCCACGGTGAAAGTCTGCGGCGTAACCGTGGCGATACTGCCGGAGCAAGGCTGGGTGCCAACCCGATCGATCGATGTCCAGTGAACACGGGAACTGCCCGGAAACCGTTCCCGCGGTGCGGAACCCATCCGCAGTGTGGGATAGGCCCGTCGTCGGCTGAGGGTGCCGGGCAGGGCGGAGGCTCCGTAGTAGTCCGAGCGCGCGAGAGGCGCGTACATGGCAAAGGGAGCCAGCAAGTCGGCAGGGAGGAAATTGGAATGTCAGGAGGCCGTTGGTGAATACCGACGAGCTGGCGTTCGAGCTCGCCAGAGCCGAGCGCCGGGTACTGGAGATCCAGACCAAGCTGCACCGTTGGGCCGGTGATGACCCTCGCGAGGCCGGACTACCCGAGCTCGAGCCGTTCCTACGGGGTCTGGACCAGGACCACGACGCTGCGGTCGCCGGCCTGACCCTGCCCTACAGCAACGGGCCTTGCGAGGGCGTCAACACGAAAACGAAGCTGCTCGAGAGGCAAATGTACGGCCGGGCCGGGTTCCGACTCCTTCGACATCGAATCCTGCTGGGATAGAACCGGATCCGTTACCACCGAAAATGCGACAGAGCCAAAATTCCGACACTCCCTGCGGATGCTGGCGACTGTCGCGATGCTGGTTGCGCTGGATCGCGGGGGTGGCGGGCTATAGCGTGGCGGCGGCGCGGATCAGCGCGGACAATGCGTCGAAAATCGTTGTCACGCGTACCGCCGAACGGGTGATCTGCACGGTCTGAAGGCCACCTCTTCTGCCATGGCAGGTCTCGAGATCCCACTCCGCCCGCGATGCCTGTGATATTCGTTACGGCCACAGGGACGCGATTCGACGACCGAGGGGCTCGATGAAACCGCATTACGTGTATCGGTGGGTGAACAATCACGGGTTGATTCGCCTGTTCAAGAAGATACCGCTCCGCCGTGGTGATCTGTTCGCTCAGTTGATCGGCAGCGCGAAGGGTATCGAGAATCCGTACGCTCTGATCGAATGATGGGCGCTCACCCGATACCCGGCGGACTGTGCTGCGGCCGTGTTTTCCTCGGTGGTTCGCAGCGGGTAGGAGTTGGCCCAGAAGGCTCGTGTAGGTGCTGCTGGAGTGCCGGTGGATCACTCGATCTCGGTGACGACCAAAACACCGTCGGGGATCAGCAGTCGACGCCATGCCCGCAGGGCGATGTCGAAGCCGATGTTGTAGACCGCGCCCTCGGCCCAGATCATGTCGAAGCTGTGGTCGGGGAACGGGAGCTGGTCCATCGAGCAGTTGACCGTCGAGATTCGTTCGCTCAGGTCCTGCTTGTGCTGCGGTGCCTGCGAGCTCGTCAAGGAACGGCTGATGCAGGTCCACGGCAACGACGTGCGCATCGGCTTCGCCGGCGAGTAGCAGCGCGGCCCGCCCTGGCCCGCAACCCACGTCGAGCACCCGCGGGCGGGACCCGCCGCGCCCGGCCAGGCGAAGCAGATGGCGGGTGGTCTCGTCGGATCCGGGACCTTGCCGGGGCAGGTTGTGGTGCAGGGCGAAGAAGGCGTCGGTGACGGGGTTGGAGGGAGGTGTATGGTGCGGGATCCTTCAGGGATATCGGCGCGTCCTGGGCTGGCTGCCTGTATGTCTGCAGGCCGGCCCAGGACAACGGGATAGGGCGGAGCGGAGTGTTTCGGCTCGGTTAGATGCCGAAGGGTGGTGCGTAGCGGACGGTGCCGCTGGGCAGCTGTTCGGAGTCGAGGCTCAGTGCCATCAATGCCCCGTCGGGGACATCGATACTGAGCCGGATGCGGTACTCCGATGCGCGGGTGAACCCGAACAGCGCGGGAGGGGCTGCCCGGTGCTGATCGCGACGCTCAACTGCGATTGCCGGCTGGGTGTGGTTACTCGAACCGCCTGGCACACCCCGCCCGTGCCCGCTGGTAGCAGCGCCCCCAGCGGCCGGTCGAGGGTCAAGCCGTCGAGCGTAATCTGCGCCAGCACCGCGTCCCATCGGTGGGCCTGGGCCTGATCGATCACAGCGGAGGATTCCGAGCCGATATGGCAGGACTCGGGCGGGCTCGGCGTTCCGGGTGGAACAGGCGCGCTGACGCGGAGTCCGGGGGCGGTGACGAGCACGACGAGATCATCGTTGGTCAAGGGGACGGCGCGGGCGCGGCCGGTTCCGTCGGTGGCATCATCGGTGGCGTTCGCGTGGGCGACGGATCCGTCGGGCAGATAACCGGTGGCGGTGCGCGAAAGGTACGAACCCCATTCGTCTCGTACCAGGTGTCATCGGTATCGACGATCGTGCCGTCGGGGAAGTGTCGCCTTTCGTCGAGGTTGCCTGCGACGCACGGCGGGATCGGCGTGGTGGACTTCCGAACGGTCACCGACAAGAAGACCGAGGAACGCCCACAGCAGAGGTGAGCACGGCTCGCCGCGCTCGACCCAAGTGCAGGCGATTTACCGTGTGAGAGCGCTGTTCGGTGGTGGACTTTTAAATTTAATAAATATCTGGTATCGGAAGAACTTTAGGAGTGAGATCAGCAGCGGGTTGCAGGTGGTGGAGAACTGGAACTCCGCCAACGGCGGCGTCTTCTACGGCAAGGACTCGCAGCAGGAGTGCTTGCTCGCCCTGAATCCTGCGGGCCGCGTCGTGGAAGAAAAGGTCGGCCGCCCGGGCCGCAGCAGACCCGGACTTGACGGCTAACGCTGTTAGCCCTACGGTGAGCTAACAGCGTTAGCCGCGAGTTCCCGAGGAGTTGTCATGAGCAGCACGCTCGCCCCGAAGGTTCCCTCCGCCCGCACCGGCGTCCGGCGCCGCGCCGTCGTCCGCCGAGCCGGCTGGGGTGTGTGGACCGTGTTCCTCCTCGGGTTCGCCGTCCTGGAGGGCATCAACCACGGCGCCGGCTCCTGGGGCGCCCTCGTCGCCGGCCTCATCGCCCCCGACCTGACGTTCTTCGCCGCGGCCGGCAATCGGGAGCCCGTCCGGCAGGGGCAGCTGCCGTCCTGCGCTGTCCCCTGGTACAACACCGCGCACCGGACGTGGATCCCGCTCGCACTGGCTGTCGCCTACTCCGTTGGCCCGCTGAACGCCCCCGCTCTCTTCACCTTCCTGCTGGCCTGGATGCTGCACATCGCGGGCGACCGGCTGGCCGGCTACAACCTCCGCACTAAGGAAGGGTTCGTCCGTGCCTGACACCCCCACGCGCCGCGAGCAGATCACCCGCGAGGCCCGCCGCCTCCTCGAGGAGGAGGGCCTCGAGGCCCTGACGATGCGCCGGGTCGCGGACGCGGTCGGCATCCGCGCCCCGTCCCTCTACAAGCACGTGCCCGACAAGACCGCCCTCGAGGCGCTGGTCGTGGCGGACGGCTTCGCCGAGCTGGCGGAGGCGCTGGAGAAGGCCGCATCCGGTGCGGCGGCCTCCCGGGGCGCGGCGCTGGCCGCGATCTGCGCCGCCTACCGCCGCTGGGCCCCCCGCCACCCGCACCTCTACCGGCTCATGAACTACCGTCCGCTCCGCCGCGACCTGCTCCCCGACGGTTTGGAGGACCGCCCGGCCCGCCCACTGCTGGAGGCGGTTGGCGGCGACGCCTCCCGCGCCCGGGCGCTGTGGGCGTTCACCCACGGAATGGTCTCGCTGGAGATCGACGAGCGGTTTCCCGAGGGCGCCGAGCTGGACGGCGCCTGGCGCGCCGGTCTCGCCGCGTTCGCGTGACACGGTAACGTCCGACGGGTGATCATTGGTGCGCATGTGGTGCTGTAATCTGCCGATGCGGACGCGAACGGGATCTTGGGGTAGGGGCCCGTCGTCGTCAGCCTGATCCGGGCCCGCCGACGTGGTGTCGACGGGGGAACGTCCGGCCGCCTAGCCGCCTCCAATGAGGGTTCCGGTAGTAATCGCTGTAGAGCCTGCGCGGCGCAGTTTCCTCACGTGGGTTCCAGTGGCGCGAACGACCGCGCCCGACACGGACCCGGAATCCGGCCATTCCGACGTGAGTCTGCCGCTGGCTGCGGCGTCTTCCCGGCATTCCCGACACCAGCGGACCCGTACCATCGGGCTCGACACCATGACCTGCAGGCAGGGTAAGGAAGAGAGTAAGGATCGGCGATGAGTGCGGCAACCGATGTTGATGCCCTGCTGCGGCGGATGCCGCCCCCGCACGACGGCGGCACGGCCGTCGACTGGGAAGCGATGGCTCGGTCGTGGGATCGCCCATTCCCGCCCGACTACCAGCGGTTCATCCAGGAGTACGCCGGCGGAACCATCGAAGACTTCCTGGTCATCGTCGCGCCGCAGCTCAACGTATCGCTGGAAGAAGCCGGATGGGACGGGATGGTTCAGGAGACGCTTACCGCCGAGATTACGTGGGACAGCGCGGACAAGTCTGCCGAGCTGGAAGGGACTTCCCCGCGCCTGATCACCTGGGGAGTCGACTCCTCCGCCGACCTGATGTGCTGGGACGCCTCCGGGAGGATCCGGCAGCGTGGCCGGTGCTCGTGTTCAATCGCGGTTTATCTCGACACCTGGAACCAGGTGATGATGCGGACCTGCTCGGGTCAGATTGGAGTGCTGGTTTGGCGAGGCAGGTCAGCGCATCGAATCACCTTCGTGCGCAACTGCCGACCCTCTCAGGCCTGTTGGCCTTCGTCACTTCAGGCTAGCGGTTTCGTCACCGGCTAGTACCCTGCTCCGATGGGGTGGTCGGGCACTACAACCCCCGCGCTGTTGAAACAGAACCAATACCAGTCGCCGCTGAGGTGATGGGATGCGCCTTTCGCGGGCCGGTGGCCAGAAAGATTGGCAAAGCCACTTCCCATCGAGCAATAGGACCCCATAGGGCCAGTCCTGAAGTAGATGCCGTCGCTGAGGCGTTGCACACCGCGAATGCGATAAAAGCCGAGGCGGTCACCTTCGAACGTCCGTGGATCGACCCCGGCACTCACCTGCTGTGCCGCATCGTCGAAGGCATGCGCCGAGAGGTGCCAGCGCACAGCCATTGGCAGGTCTGCGCTCCATAAAATGGGCGTGAGCGCGATTATCAGTGCGGGAGCAGCCAGGGGTCCGAGCTCAGGTACCCGAAGCCGCCGGGATCGGACTGCCAGGATGGGGTAGACGATGACCACGGTCCACACCACAACCACCACGAATGTTCCCCAGAGGATCAACAACGGTGACAACGACTTCAGCTCGGCGCTGGCCGGCGTGCTCGCCGAGACGAGTATCCCAAGGCAGGCCACGATGGTGCAGACGAGCAGAAGATGTCTGCGAAGCAGTGACCGGTATCGTCTGTTGCCCGGTCAGCTGTTCTCGGTTTGGGCCGTGCTCATGCCGGGAGCCTAGACTCCAGCCTGGGATCGTGGGTGTCGGTGTGTCGCCGCCGGTGAAAGGCTGGCACCGCGCCGGTCTCGCTTATCCAGTCACCGCGGCGGTCCCGGACCGCCCGAACGAACTCCACCGCCTCGGCCACGCTGCGCTCAGTGGTGACCGGCTCCAGCTCGATCGAGTCGACCAGGGTGAACAGCGCCTTGCGGTGCGAGCGGTAGAACCGCTCCAGCAACGGCAGATAATTGTTGCCGTGATGCGCCGCCACCGCCTCGTGCGCCGCGGTCAACTGCTCGACCCCGCCACCGGCCTCGAGCGCAACATCAACTGCCCCGCCCGCTCGAACACACCAGCGCCCGAGGAGGCCGGCGGACCGGCACCGTCATCCGGCACGTCGGCGGGGCCGACGACCTCACGGGCGGCCCCCAGCACGTCACCGAACACCCCGAGCAGCCGCTCGGACTCGGCGCGGTGGACCTCCCGCAGTTCCTCGAGGCGTTCGCGTCCGCGCTTGTGGATCGCCGAGATCCGTTTGCAGAACATGTCACACACCTCGTCGCGGGCCTCGGTCCGCAACACGTGAATCATGCTCACCAGCAACGTCGACCGCTTGTCCTCGCCATACTTGCGCAGATCAGCGACATCGGTCACCCGCGCCTCACCGGCGAAATGCCCGGCCTTTCCCGGCGGCACCCCCTCCAACCACACCTGGGTCGCGCCGAGCGCGTCCAGGGCGGCCAGATGATCCAGACGCTGTCGGAACTTGCCCAGCGACGCCGCCTTCGCCGGTGTCTTCAACCGGTCGAATTCGCTGCGCCGCGCCACCGGATCCACCATCAACAGCCGCGCCAGCCGAGCCCGGTCCGGCACCGGAATCCGGCCTGCGATCGTCGAAAAAAGCCGGAGTTCACCTCCGTCCGGATGCTGGTGGTCATCGCGTCCAGGGTGGTGTAGCCGGGCAGTTCGCACGACTGCCGGACCAAC
Organism: Nocardia sp. 2TAF39; assembly: GCF_052114905.1. Taxonomy (NCBI): domain Bacteria; kingdom Bacillati; phylum Actinomycetota; class Actinomycetes; order Mycobacteriales; family Nocardiaceae; genus Nocardia; species Nocardia sp. 2TAF39. Next base: position 3,548 of record NZ_JBFRFQ010000054.1, on the reverse strand, counting down.
TCCTCCAACGCCACGTTGATCAGATCCGCCGGGTTGTCCTTCGTCAGCGCCGCCGACCGGATCGCCTTCTCCGCCACCGCCCGCACCCGCGCCGGCTCGTACACCACCCCCAGCCGGGTGCGGACGAACTCGCGGTGCCGCCACACCGCCCGCTCCGACTCGTGGCCAGCCACAACCGATTCCGCCACCCCGACAGTGCTGCGCACATAACTCACCACGGCGTCCGGCACCTCGGCCAGCTTCGGGAAATACCCCAACCGCTGATAACACTTCAGCAGCACGACCAACGCCAGCAGATGACCGTCCGACGTGGTCTTCGACCGCGCCCACCCGGTCTCGTCCTCGGACGCAGTGAACGACTCCGCGATCTCCCGCGCCGACACCACACGCTTGAACCGCGGATACGCGGTGCGATCGATCGAAGCCACGAACCCACCCGGAACAAGAACATCAGCAGAGCACCCGAACCCTAATCGGCACCACCCGCCACACCGACACCGGGTCTCCCACCGGCCACTACAGCCTCAACGGCAGGTTTCTGCCGTATTCCGGCCGAACCTCCGATCCGGACGTCGCGCCCAGACACCGCGACGCGACGTCCGAGCTGCGGGCCTGCGTGGCCTAGCATCCCGGCGTCGAGTCCGCGGGCGCGAATCTGCTCGTCGGACCATTCGCAGCGATGATGGACCGCGCCAAAGACGCCATCAGCATACCCACACACTGCTGCCCGGCGCCTGTGCCGGGCGCTCAGTACGGTTGAGCGTTCAGGTCTCGAGGGCTTCGCTGGGGTCTGGCCGGGTCGCGAAGCGGGTGATGGCCACGAGTCCGGGTTGGTAGCCGTGCGTGGTGTCCATGGTCAGCGTGGGCAGTTCACCGACGGCAGGGTCGAATACTGCTTCGGATGTGCTGTCGGTGTCGACCGACCCCAGGAGCTCGTCGCTTCGGGCGCGCCGGTTCGGATTGGTTTCTATACGCTGTTTGATCCGCTCTCGGATGATCGAAGTCGGTGCCGTGCAGCGCAATACGCGAACCTCGGCGACCTCCATGATCGCCTCGAGGCGGGGGTGCCACAGCTCGCCCGGCAGCACCGCCTCGGCCACGGCGGTGACTTCAGCTTGCGCTAAGACGGTGATGATGTCGAAAAAGTGGTCAATGCGGGCCGTTCGAAGGCTGAGCCGAGGCCTGCGGTCCGGGTGGGCGAGTCGGCAAGGGCCATGCCCTGGGTGACTTCGTCGTGGATGATCGCCGGGCAGCCGAGCTCGCGTGCGAGGCTGTGCGCCAGGGTCGTTTTCCCGGTGCCCGGTCGACCGGTCACGACAGTCACGACTGGCGGGGCCATTCCTCAATTGTCCCCCTAGGGCGCGGAAGCATACCCCACCAATGGAACGTCGGGCGGCAGGTCGCGAACTGCGCACCTACCCGTTCGGCCACTTCGACGCCCATATCGGGAAGGGGTTCGAGGCCATAGCCGACGACGAGATCGCCCTCCTCCGGAAGCACCTCGTAGCGATTTGCGCCGGTGACCGGGGATCGAATTGTCCGCGGTGACCGCGAAGGGCGATGCGAGTACATGGCGGCCTCCTGAATTCCAGGCCCGCCTGCAGATTCTTCCGAACCAATTCTACTCGCGTTGCACTCCCAGCATGTCCACGTCGAACCTGTGCCTGGGACTCTGCAACTGCTACTCCCTCGCGACGGCCTCGATTTCGCGCTGTCGCGGTTCACAGAGCCTGGGTCGCGAGCAGTTCGCGGGCCAGGGCAGCGCTCCACCAGCGCTCGATTCGATCCGGTCCCCAGCCGCGCTCCTCGGTCAGCACGGTGAACACGTCGATATTGCACAGCGCGGCATAGATATCCACGGCCTCCTGCGCCGATAGTCCCGGGCGGAGCACGCCGTCTGCCCACCCGGTGAACACCGCGATCCGGGTATCGTCGGCGCGCCGACGGCCGGCCCGGTACTCGGCGGCCAATTCGGGTTCGGTACGACCTGCCTCGCGCAGCAACGCGATCACGTCACCGGCCCGTTCGAACAACCGCCGGTCGTATCCGGCCATGGCCGCCAGTTGACCGGCCGGGCCCTCAGCGGCGTCCAGTTCGGTGATCATCCGCGGCAGATCACCGGAGAGGTCCGCGGCATCGGTGAGCGCCCGGGTCAGCCCGGTCTTGTTGCCATAGGCCGCGTACACCGTCGGCACCGAGACCCCGGCGGCCCGGGCAACCTCGCGCACGGTGGTGCTCGCCCAGCCCCGCTTGACGAAGAGTTCGCGGGCGCAGCGGGCGATCTGTGCACTCGTTTCTTGGGCTTGTGCGGTTCTGCGTAGCGATTCGTATCGGCGCCGTTCCGGTTCACCGTTCATTCTTCCCCTTTTGATTAACGAGACTTATATTCAATATATGCCCAGTAAACCGCTCGACGCCACCTCGCTCCGGATCGCCGGAGCGGCGGGGATCGGCTTCGCACTCCTCATCGTTTCCGCCAATCTGGTCCTCGTACCCGCCGGAATGCCCTCGCCTGGTTCACCACCGGACGAGGCGATCGAATTCTTCCTGTCCCCGAACCAGCCCACCGGTGCGGTTTCGATACTCCTGCCCGCAGTCTGGGCGCTGGCGACCCTGTTCGCTGCGGGCGCCCTCGCCGCGGTGCTGCGCGCCGGCGGGCAGGCCGCATGGGCCTACGCAGGTTTCGCTGGAGTCCTCCTGCAGAACGCCACATTCACAGCAGTGGTCGCAGTGCGCCTGGCCATGTCGACGGTCGACGAAGCGGCGAGCGTGCGCACGCTCTGGGCGTTGCACGAGACGCTGTTCGGGTTCAACGGCACTTTCCTGGCGCTGGCGATGGCCGGTCTGGGCATGGCCGGCTTCGCCGCCGGTCTGCTCCCGCGATGGCTGTTCGCACTCGGATCGGTCGCGGCCCTTCTCCAGTTCGCCGCGGCCTCGTTCACTCCCTTGGTAGTCACCGGACATGACGGCCTCGCCCTGCTCGGCCTCACGGGTTGGTTGCTGTGGGCGGTCTGGCTGTGCGGGTATGGGGTCTGCCTAATCCGCCACTCCCGGAAGACCAACGACAGCACCGGAGCCTGACCTGTCGGTCGCGACGCCTGGCTTTGGGCAAGCGGATTGGCTGGGCGGCTTGCCTGCGTTGGGCCGCCGCCCGCCCTCGCTTGTTCGAGGCGGCGATGCGCGCGGCCCTGGACAGCGAACTCGGGAATGTCCGCACCACCGGTCGAGTACGAAGCCGACTACTGTGCGCATCACACCGAACAACCGGTGAGTGACAGATAACCGGGTGCACGGAACCTGGGGGATTCACACCAACCCAGCCCATTCGTCTGGCGCAAGACAGCCGAGGAAATCCTCGACTCCCTCGCACGATATCTGCAACGCATTTCAGGCGCGGACACTAGTGTGTCGGTCCCGAAATTGCAGCTCTAATTATCTATGGTGTTGGGGTGGCGGGTTTCGGGCGTAGTGATGTCGAGTTCGTACTGGCCGGTGACGAGCGGGACCAGCTTGTCGCATGGTCGCGGGCGGAGTCGTCGCGGTTGGCG